>JBIIYC010000089.1:0-10533 GCA_044347025.1 Bdellovibrionota bacterium | reverse complement strand
ATTCCAAATACCTGCACAGAAGAGGCGGTCGCTCAGGAAAAGGCCCTCAGAAAGCTCGGTATGAACATTGGCGTGATTGGTAGTGCGGTGTGTGTAGGAAACCGTCAGGAGTACCGCGCGGCTCTCGGATATCTTTTCGACAAGCGGATTTTCGGGTGGTGGAACCTCGTGTCTGAGTTGAGGGCTCAGCGGGTAGCCTCCACTCGTGAGATTGAGACGGCGTTGCGCGTGTTCTCTCGTGGTAAGTGAATGACGGAGTGATATTTGTTGGGGGTATAATGGCGGAGATGAATGAACACAGACCAGCTTCGTTAGAGCGACGCGAGTACCCTGAGCAGACCCTGGCTCAATTAAAGAGAGCTGGTTTCGAGGGAACTATTGCTGATGGGCAGCTCTCTACCGGTACCAAGTTTGAGATCACATTTAGCGGAAAGAGTGCAGTAAGCGAAGGGGTGCATATCCTTATGGTGTATCCAGGCGTCTCTGACCTAACCGAATCGGAGCGGATTGAAGCGTATGCCACGATGATACGGTTTGTGAGTAAGGATCCCTCGGGAAGCGAAGCAAAACCCCTCCCTGCTGCGAAAGCGGATCTTGGATTGCTCTTCGCTTTTCAGCACGTGGAAAAATCCTCCATGTATCTCAGCGGATACACGTCCGGTTTTTCCCCGCACTGAACATCGAATATCAACCCAACCTCCACTTTCTCGCTACGGGTAGGTTTTGCCTCGCTTCCCTAGCTCAGGAGTTTGGCTTTCGATACTCGGAGAATTTCGGGGCGATGCTAACGCGCCCAGAGCCGCACTCGCACGTGATCATTCCGGGAAGCTTTGATGAGAGGGCTCGTGCACCGCGTACAGTGGCTCCTTGGTTGTGAAGACTGCCTTCCACCGCGCAGTAGCGGCGCCGCGGTGTGCAAATCGCTCACGTCGACGAGGATTTACCTCGTGACGGGCCGGAAAACGCCGAGACCGCAGGATGCCCCTTGCTGCGATTCTTCGATGAAACAACGCACAGGAGGACTCGAATAAATGAGAGGGGGTTGATGCGAGGATCTCTGACGGCGTCCTCCGCATTGATTCACCCAAAAACCCGCCTGCTGATCATCCTGTGCGGAGCGGGATATCGGATTATTGATACCGCTGCCACTCCGGTTCGTTGGCGAAGATCCATCGGTAATACTCTGTGTGTTGGAGTTTAGAGGCTGCTGCTTCATCCACAATCACCGTGCAGCGTGGATGCAGTTGTAGCGCGCTCGCCGAGATGAGAGATGTAATTGGACCTTCGACTGCTTTGGCCAAAATATCAGCCTTGGCCGCCCCAGTTACCAGCATCAGGCACCGCTTGCTCTCAAGTATCGTGCCGACGCCAACCGTAATGGCTCTCGCTGGAACGTTCTCCTCTCCTCCAAAATACTGTCCATTCTGTTTGCGTGTTTCGGGAGTGAGTGCTTTTGCCCGAGTGCGCGAGGCGAGCGAGGAGAGTGGTTCATTGAATCCGATGTGCCCGATCTGCCCCAAACCGAGGAGTTGCAGACCGATTCCGCCGGAACTAGTAATCAGTGCCTCATAGCGCGCAGACTCCGCGTCTGGGTCTGTAGCGTTTCCGAGTGGTAAGTGGGTTCGAGCTCGATCGATCCCGATTTTGCTAAATAGATGTCGCTCCATGTAAAAGCGATATGATTGCGGGTGTTCAGGGGAGAGCCCGATATACTCGTCGAGATTAAAGGTGGTTAGATGTGATACGTCGATGTTTTGCTCAGCGATTCTCTTGGCGAGGATCGCATACAGATTCTCCATCGTTCCGCCCGTTGCAAGTCCCATGACCAGGCGAGGATTGTGAATGATCGCATCGGCAAGTAGTCGCGCGCTCAACTCCGAGGCTGCCTCTGCTGTCGGTCGAATAATTACTTCCATAGTGCTCCTGCTAATGTTGCTCCGATAAGCGGAATAGAAATCTCCTTGCCGTCCGATAGCTTTTTGGGGTGCATCAGGACCACGTGGCCCGCGACACCATGCTTCTCAAGGAGTGTTGCAAAGGTCTTGTTGAGTGCGTCCAGATACCCCGGTAGATGTCGCGCCATTGCGCTATCGAGTGAGACCACGGGGGGCATGCGACGCTCGCAGAGCTGATTGAAGACGGAGAAGTAGCATAGAGCACCAGCTGCCATGCCCGCCCGTGTTGTAAGCGCGGATGCGATGGAGCGTACGAGGGTGCGCTCTCGACAGCCGAGGGGTAGGATCGAGTCAAGCTCTGGACGGAGCGCATGATCGAGCAGAATGGCGCGGATGTCCCGTGTGGTAAACAGATCGCCCGTGTCATCGAGCGCTGCTACGAGCGCACGGCATTCGTTGTTTGATGTCGCGGCAAGCAGTCGCAGGTGTTCATCAAGCAGTCGAGGAAGCCATTTTCCTGACATGAGATCCTCAAGCGCTATTGGGGCGTTGGATCGATGAGCCAGTGAGATGTCCCCTTGGGAAAGGAGCTCTGTTGGTATTTTGAAAAGCCCACCGATCTCGGTATTGAAGATGAGATCGACCTCTGCCTCGGTGGTACCAACGTCTGTGCAGTTTCCACCTGACGATGCGACGACGCCACCGTGGGCGCCGGGAAGCGCTGTTAATGTGAACACGGTATCGTTGCCGATGAGGAACACCTTTGGACTAAATCCGACATCAGAGAGCGCATCGAGGAAGAGAGTGCCGAGATCGAATCCATCTCGTAGTCCCTTTATAAACCACTCGTTTTTTCGATATGAGCCTGCACCAATGCCGGTGACCAAGCCAGTAACTCCACGCGTTGTATTTTGGCTAAGAGGGGCAGTGCGCACTTGATTCGACCATACGAGGCTGATGCTCTCCACTTCGTGGGGTTGAAACGCTCGTTGTCGGAGTTCCTCTCTCGTTGCTCGAGCGAGGTTCCTTGCAAAGGCACGAATTGGGAGGGCGCTTTCGCTTTCGTCGAGGAGAAGGGAGTTCTCTCGTTGAAATAACACCTGCCACGTATTGGGGTGTTCTCCTCGAAAGTCTGCAACCGAGGCTTTTACATCGGTCCCCCCGACATCAATCGCTAGATTAACGCCGGTGCCGGAGAGTTGAGCGTCTGAGCTGATACGTTTGATGCATGACGGTTCGCGCATGCAGTGGGTAAAGGATCGACCAGCCGCCGCGGCTCGCACGTACTCCTCTCCTTGGGCGATAAGCGTCGCGAGGGATGACTCTAGATTGTCGATACCAAGAAGCCCGTTCATAGACGAGCGAAACAACTAGCACACAGAGGGCTGAGAAGAAACATGTAAGACCCACCGCGGCTTGGGGGTGGCTTGCCGACGGTCATGCTGACAGCCGCTTGACGATCGGCTCCACGGAGCTTTTTGTGAGGAGCTTCCGTTCGCAAAATCGCTCAATAGATTCGAGGGCGATTGAGAGAGTGCGGCTGCCAGGAGCGCTGGTCGATAGGTCGATTATCCCTTCTTTTTTGGCAAGAGAGACGATCCCTAATAGCGTTGCTCGCAGTGAGGTCTTGAGCTCTGTTGCCTCGTCGACCGCGTTCAGTGAGAGATCGAGGATTTCAAAAATCTCGGAGGAGTCCTCGCCGGTATTCTCCTGCAGGACGAGATCGAATGCTTCGCAGAGGAGCGAGGCGAGGGTTAATTTATCGAGGTCATAGCGGAGCTTGGCGAGTGAGTGTGATGGGGAGAATTCCTTGATGGTCAGGGCTCCGTTTTTCTCGCGAGTGAGTCGGGCAGTGCCACGGTCAAAAAGGTCCAGGGAGCTGGGAAAGCGCTTCCGACTGCCTCGAGCATGGCGGCCGATAGCCGAGATCTTGCCCATGGTAGGGGTCAGGAGGTGAGCCATCAGGTCGCTGTCCCGAAAGGGCCTGGCCCTGAGCACGATGGCGGGCACGGCAACGTCCAGGCCCCGGCGGAGCCTTTCGAGGGGGTTGTTGTGTAGAAGGTTGGTCTCAGACATTGAAAAAGCCCTTTTTCGTGTTTATAGCATACGTTGTTCTCGACGTAGTGGGGCAGGGGCGGTTTTCTGGGTATCCAGAGTAAGGCCAGCGTTCGGCGTCCTGAAGTAGATAGCCAAAGCATAGGACCGATAGGACAGGCACAATGGAAGATAAAGCCGAATTTAATCAGGATGTTAATGGTGGTGCAGGGGGCGACCAAGCGCCAGGTGGCGAGTACGATGCTCTTGCCAAGGAGCTTGCTGAAACCAAGGACCGATACATCCGTTTGATGGCGGATTTTGAAAATTTTAAGAAGCGCGCCTTGAAGGAGCAGTCGGAGCTGCTTAAGTACCAAGGAGAGCGTTTGGTGGTGGACCTCCTCGAGGTGCTGGATAACCTTGAGCTCGCTCTGGCCCACAGCTCGGCTGAGTACGAGAAGTTGAAGGCGGGTTTGGAGATGATCCACAAGATGTTCGTTGAGAGTCTTGGTCGTTGGGAGATACGTGGCGAGGCGTCGATGGGGAAAGATTTTGATCCTTACAAGCACTCCGCGATTAGTCGTGTGCCAGGTAACTCAGCGAAGCCGGGAACGATCGTTGGAGAGCTTAAAAAGCCATACTTCTACAAGGATAAGTTGATCCGAGTGGGAGAGGTGGTTGTAGCAGCGGAGTAAGAAAGGCCTACGAACCTAAAAGATTTTTAGAGAGGAGTTACTATGGGAAAAGTGATTGGAATTGATCTTGGAACAACCAATTCGTGTGTGGCGATTATGGAGGGTGGAAGCCCGGTCGTTATCGCAAATAGCGAGGGTAGCCGAACGACCCCGTCGGTGGTTGGTGTTAACGATGCCGGTGAGCGACTCGTTGGACAAATTGCAAAGCGCCAGGCTGTGACGAACCCAAAGAATACAATCTTTGCGGTGAAGCGGTTGATCGGTCGTAAGACTGATTCTGCTGAAGTCGAGAAGGCGAAGAAGGTTCTTCCATATGAGATCGTTGGGTCATCAAACGGTGATGCATGGGTGAAGCTCAAGGGCGAACCTAAGAGCCCACAAGAGGTCTCCGCGATGGTCCTTACGAAGATGAAGCAGACCGCAGAGGACTACCTCGGCGAGAAGGTAACGGATGCCGTCATCACGGTTCCTGCCTACTTCGATGACGCACAGCGTCAGGCAACGAAGGATGCTGGAAAGATTGCGGGTCTCAATGTCCTCCGTATTATCAACGAGCCGACAGCGGCAGCGCTCGCATACGGCTTAGACAAGAAGCATGAGAAGACGATCGCAGTATTCGATCTCGGTGGTGGTACGTTCGACGTGTCGATCCTTGAGCTTGGCGATGGTGTGTTCGAGGTTAAGTCGACTAACGGTGATACGTTCCTCGGTGGAGAGGATTTCGATCTCATTTTGGTCGATTACTTGGCCGATGAGTTTAAGAAAGAGCAAGGGATCGATCTTCGCAAGGACACCATGGCTCTTCAGCGTCTGAAAGAGGCTGCGGAGAAGGCAAAGCACGAGCTTTCGTCTTCGATGGAGACTGACATCAATCTGCCGTTCATTACGGCGGATGCTTCGGGTCCGAAGCACATGAACCTGAAGATTACGCGTGCTAAATTCGAGTCTCTGTGTGCAAACCTCCTCAAGCGACTTGAGGAGCCATGCCGCACGGCGCTTCGTGATGCTGGTCTTTCAGCGAGCGACATCGGCGAGGTCATCCTCGTTGGTGGTATGACTCGTATGCCAGCTGTTCAGCAGCGCGTGAAGGAGATCTTCGGCAAGGAAGCTTCGAAGAGCGTGAACCCTGATGAGGCTGTGGCTATCGGAGCTGCAGTTCAGGGTGGAGTTCTTCAGGGAGATGTGAAGGATGTTCTCCTCTTGGATGTTACACCGTTGAGCCTCGGTATCGAGACGTACGGTGGCGTGTTCACGAAGCTGATCGAGAAGAATACGACTATCCCAACTCGGAAGTCGCAGGTGTTCTCGACTGCATCAGACAATCAGCCAGCAGTGTCTATTCACGTGCTGCAGGGCGAGCGTGAGATGGCGGGGGATAATAAGACCCTCGGTCGATTCGATCTCGCTGATATTCCTGCCGCGCCACGAGGTGTTCCTCAGATCGAGGTGACATTCGACATCGATGCGAACGGTATCGTGTCGGTAGGTGCCAAGGATCTCGGAACTGGCAAGGAGCAGTCGATCAAGATCACCGCGAGCTCTGGTCTCTCGAAGGAGGAGATTGAGCGCATGGTGAACGATGCGAAGGCTCATGCAGAAGACGATCGTAAGCGTCGCGAGATGGTAGAGGAGCGTAATAAGCTCGATACCCTTGTGTACTCAACTGAGAAGACGATGAGCGAGCTTTCTGACAAGGTATCGCCAGAGGTTAAGGGCGCTGTAAACACGGCGCTTGAGGATGCCAAAAAGGCGCTTGAGTCAAATGAGCAGGGCGCGATGAAGACTGCATTCACCGAGCTTGAGAAAGCTGCGCATAAGCTCTCCGAGGAGGCGTACAAGCGCGCTGCGGCTTCAGGTGAGGCTGCAGGTGCTGAGTCGGCAAACGGGGCGCAGGGCGCTGATGCTGGCAAGGAGGATGTAGTTGACGCGGACTACGAAGAGGTTCGCGACAGCAAGTAATCGGCCTTACAAGTGGCAATAATGAGGGTCGGGGCTCCTGGGTTTGTATTCCAGGGGCCCCGACTTTTGTGTTACATATGGTTCTTTAGGGAAGTGAGGCAAGACGCTCTCAGGTGGGGTTTTCCTTGCTTCCTCAGTCTAGCTCCATGGAGCGGTGCAGCGTAAGTGAGACAGGAGAGCAGTTGTGTCAAAGCGTGATTACTACGAGGTGCTAGAGGTCTCAAAGAGCGCGTCCGTTGAGGACATCAAAAAGGCATATCGAAAAAAAGCCGTTCAGTTTCACCCGGACAAGAATCCCGGCAACGCAGAGGCAGAAGAAAAGTTTAAGGAAGCAACCGAGGCGTATTCGGTGTTGAGTGACGCCGAGAGTAGGGCCCGGTACGATCGTTTCGGGCATGCTGCCTTTCAACAGGGAGGCGGAGCCGGTGGTTTTCAGTCGGGGGATTTCTCCGGATTCGAGGATATCTTTGGCGATATCTTCGGATCGTTCTTCGGTGGTGGTATGGGCGGCGACCCTCGCCGTAATCGTGGTCGAGCGGGCAACGACCTACGGTACGATCTCGATGTTTCGTTTGAAGAAGCTGCATTCGGATGTGAGAAGGAAGTTACCCTCTCTCGTCGCACTCGGTGTGAAGAGTGTTCTGGTAGTGGTGCTGCAAAGGGCTCCTCAAAAGAGCGCTGCCCGCAGTGCGATGGTGCTGGGCAGGTGCGGATTCAACAAGGGTTCTTCACCCTGGCGAGGACCTGCCACGCGTGTGGTGGGGCTGGGGAGGTGATTAAGAATCCGTGTCGTCCGTGTTCGGGCACTGGTCTGAAGACCAAAGAGTCAAAGCTCAAGATTAAGGTGCCGGCTGGTGTGGATAATGGACAGCGGTTGAAAATGCGCGGCGAGGGAGAGCCGGGCCAGGGGGGAGGTCCCAATGGCGACCTGTATGTACAAATTCTGGTGGCCGAGCATCCGATCTTCCAGCGGCAGGACGCTGAACTTGTATGCGACATGCCGATAACTTTCTCCGCTGCTGCGCTCGGGGGAGAGATCGAGGTTCCATCCCTTGAAGGGAAGGTTAAGCTCAAGATCCCAGCAGGAACCCCATCCGGGAAGGTCTTTCGCTTGAAGAACAAGGGGATTCCGATTCTTGGCAGCAGTCCGCAGCGACGGGGAGACCAGCACGTTAGGGTCCACGTTCACGTCCCGAAAAAGGTTAGTGAAAAGGAGCGAAAGCTTTTAGAGGAGCTAGCCGAGATTCAGGGAACGGCGGTTGAGGACGACAAGGGGTTCTTCGACAAGATGAAGGATATGTTTTCCTAGTTGGCTATCCCGGAGTAGCCCGACTATAGTGCTCATCATACCCATCTGATAGTGGTAGCCGTTTATGAGTACCTCCTTACTGCGCTGTTCCTCAATTATCATCGCCCTTGGTATCCTCTCGGCGTGCTCAACCACCGATAGCACGGCTGGACGCCGAAGATTCCCGACCAATGCAATGCATGAGCAGGCTTCTCCAGAGATGGCGAAGCCGATGCCGTGGGAGGTGTGGCCGCTCTTTAAAGATCTTGAGGGGCAAGACCTGCGCAATAAGTCGTTGCTACTTGGGGATGAGTTGCAGCAGCGCGGCAAGCGTCGGTCGGCGCTCGATGCATACCTAAAGGCTATCTCCACGGATCTCCTTCCCCGCGAGAATGAGGCTGCTACGATACGAGTGGCGAGTCAGTATCTCGCGCTTGACGAGCCTAAGAAGGCGCTCTCTGCAATCGGTGCGTTCTATAAGCGCCGTGGTCTCGGTGAGGGAAATGTCGACGTTCCGTTTGGGCTCGTGCTTGGTTTTGCATATGGCCGCACCGGGGATCTCGACCAATCTATGGCGTGGTTCTCAAAGGTAGCAACCCAGGGAAGAGTAGATGGGCCCGCAATCCAGGTAGCAAAAACTGGGGTCGCTATGCTGCTGCGAACCCTCTCACCAGAGGAGTTTGAGCGAGTTGCGGTAAACTGGAATTCTGACACGTTCATTAATGAGCAGATAGGTCGTGAGCGCTTACGTCGTGCGTCACCCGGATACGTTGCTGAGCAATACGATTCGAGTAGGCCTTTTTGGCTCGGTTTTTCGGAGGTTTCGTTATCTCCGACAGTTGGCACGGATCAAAAGCTGAGCGGGGCTCCGGTCGTCGGGGTGATCCTAAGTCTGTCGAATCGCTTTGGAGCGCTTGGTCGGGATACGAAGCAGGGATTCGAGCTCGCGGTAGACGCTAACAACACGGTAGAGCCTAAGATCAAGCTTGAAGCTCGTGATGTGGGAGCCGATACGGCTGGTGCCTCGGCAGCAATTCGTGAGCTCAAGGCAGCTGGGGCCGCTGTTGTGGCCGGGCCCCTTCTGACCGAGCCCGCAGTAGCAGCTGCAGATACTGCCAAAGAGGTGGGCGTTCCTCTCATCTCATTTTCCAAGAGCGAGTCGTTTGCAACTGGCGGCGGAGTTTTCCGACTCGGAGCTACTACAACGAGTCAGATTGATGCGATCGTAAACGCGGCGTATGGAGATTACAAACTGACTCGTTTTGCTATTGCGTATCCTCAGTCAGCTGGTGGTACTGAATTTCTTGAGGCGTTCAAGAAGAAGCTTGGCGAACTCGGTTTGACGCTCGAGCTCCAGGTTGCATATGTCTCCGGGGATGAGACATCAATGCTTGAAGTTGCGCAGCAACTTGAGGGCTCTACTGCTGAAGCTGTACTTATCCCTGATAGTATCGACACAAGTGCAAAGCTGTTAACAAATCTTTCTCCCGCACTTAGAAAAAGGATGCGACCACTCGGTACAGCGTTGTGGGATAATGTGCCCAAAATCGCGCGCTCACAGGCACTCTTTGAGAAAGCTATCTTCGTGACCCCGTTCTTCGCACAGAGCACCCGTCCCGAGGTTCAAAGCTTTGTTGAATCGTACCGCGCAAAGTTCACATCCACCCCGAATTTTCTGGCGGCGCAAGGTTTCGACGCTGGTACGCTCATTATGAATGCACTTCGTAAGGCGCTCTCAAGTGGAGGCTCCTTCGATGCTGCGTTTGTGGCGACCCCGAGCTACATGGGCGTCACGGGTGTAATGTCGGTGTTGCCGTCCGGTGAGGTAGCGCGCAGTTTTTATGTAGTTGAGGTCATGCGGGATTCGTTTCAAGAGAAGCTCCCCACAGCGAACCCCGTGCGATATGACGGTGTGACACCACTTCGCGGAGGAGCGAATACATCCCAGTCTCCGCTTCTGGGAGCGACTGAAAAAGTTGATAGCGGCTATTAGTGCCGAATAGTCCTCGCGGGTATTAGGTTCTCTTGTCCTCTCACGAACTTGGTTGTTTGCCTAGAGGGGCGTCTCTCTGTCTCGTTCAGAACGTAATCGTTGGCCGGATTTGGGCCTGTTATGTGCTCTGGGAATTCGGGTTCTATCCCTTTGTTGGATGGGGTGTCCCTTGCGACTGTTTTTCGAGAGGAGTAAAAGAGCGCCATGCGCACGTTCAAACGATTGCTTGGAGCTCTGCTAGTCTTACTGTCCTTTGTATCAAACGCCGCCGCGATACCAACTGATTTTCAAGATTGGACTCAGGTAACCGCTTTGATTCCGCTTGAGGAGTCAAAGAAATATGAGTTTTACTTCGAGGCCCAGTCCCGGGTCGGTGACGATTGGCAGCGGATGGAGCGTCTCCTTATACGGCCGGCGCTTTGGTATAACTTCAGCAAAAATCTATCCTTCGCTGTGGGACACGCATGGACGCCAACCTTCATAGATTTTCAGTATCATCATTATTACCGGGATGAGAATCGGGTCTGGGAGCAGGTGCTCTACAAGCATGACCTCTTCGGGTTGCAGTGGCAGCATCGCGTGCGTGAGGAGCAGCGCTTTATCGAGCATGCGAATGGCACATCCAATCGCATACGGTACCTACTGCGCGGTAGTTACGGTTTCGATGAT
>JBIIYC010000264.1:0-3126 GCA_044347025.1 Bdellovibrionota bacterium | reverse complement strand
CAACCCGACCAGATTCAGCGCAACGATCGTGGCGATACTCCCGACCACTATGAATGGAATTCCAAGCCCTTTGATGACGATCCACACGACATTGCTCGCCTTGAGTGCCGCCCAGGCCACGAGTGAAATGTGCGCGATCGTCCACACGAGTAGGTACAGAGACAGATTCGAGAGAAAGAGCTGCCCCTCCGGTGACCCGAGGAACTCGACCTGATCCGGGGGCATAAGCTTCGAAATCACCGGCCACGAACGAATGAGAAATGGACTAGAAAAGATCTGACAGTAGGCGAGATAGAGCACCACGACGCCACTGGTAATAACGGGTTGCATTTTAAACACAACGGGATTGTTCGTTCGAACCGCTGCCCAACCGCAAGCAGTCATTACCCCCACGGCAAACATCGATTCCCAATCGAGCACCCCCACCGCAAGCCACAGGACTCCGATGCTCACCACCGCGACGCCAACCGCCGCGAGGACCCCTGAGCGAAGACCAGAGTAAAAATCAACTATCACAAAGATCAGTAACGGAACGAACGTTACCAACCACATTACTGTTTCTGACATAGAGCGTGTCCGCACTGACGAGTCTGCCTACATTCATCGAACATCGGCAAGGAGTAGTTTAGTATGGTCTGAAGCCCTACTTGGGAGAATCAATAAATTTCTGAGCTACCCAACGATATCGTATGGAAGCAGACCGCTTCGGAGCACTCGAATCTCCTTCGATGAAGGTTTGAGTGGTCTCTCCCCTCATTACCACTCCATTCTGCGTGAGCGATGCGACACTACGGGCCTCAATACCGGAAGCAGGGTCGCGCACAGTGAAGGTGACGGTAGGCTCGCCACCTGATACCTGACTCCATTGTCCTTCTATCGGGAATATAAGAATACCTGACCGCAATTGCGTCGGGTTTTGCTTGAGCTTGGATTCGATAACGCTGAAGCCACGGAGGGTGAAATGCGACGGCTGGTCGAGCGCAAACAAGCCCGGAAATCGAGAGCCTTTATCGTCCTCTAAATGCCAGAGCCAGTACCCACTTAGGTCATGGATATGATCGCTCGACTTTCGAGGTACAAATGAAAGCGGATCATCTTGCCATCCGGCACCGTGGCTGTTGGTTTCCATCTGTTTGGCCGAGCCACCGCTCGCGGGGGCCATCATTGCGTGTAAAGCCTGCAAAGCCTCGACCTTCGAGGAGAATGTGGGCGCATACCAATCAACAGCAGCGCCCTGTATAACTCCATTATCGCTCATCCGCTCATAACCGACAGACAGCTCGAGATCGTTCGACCCCGCCCTCTTTTCAGCTCCCCTGTAGAACAGAGATGTGATGCCCTGTGTTTCGACTGGAAAGAGCTCACCTGAGTCCACCAAAGCATCGCGGTTGGCATCAAACCACAATTCTAGTTGCTTGAGCTCTTGCCCACGAATCGCACCATCTCCGTCCACGTCCAGCAGCCCGAGGGCCTCAAATCCGTCACGCCACGGCTGTCGTACAGCTCTATCGCTAAACTCCGACAGCGTTGTGGTCTTGCCACCAAATGCGACACTGCCGAACAGCTGCGTGGCACTCGTGACGCCACGTGACCCGTTCGGATTAAAGACTAATAGTGGCGCTTTGTGTGAGGCCTTCCAGAGCGTGTACGGCTTGTTCTCTTCTGCCGTTAGTGAGAAGCGTGCAACCGTCATATTCTCATCGAGGTTCGAATTCTCCTCCCACACAAGCGAGATAGGACTCCAGGATATGCCAGCGTATCCGCACACCTTTGTATTTCCACCAGATTGTACAAATCGACACTGCTCGTCCATAAAGAACGAGGCTCCCGCATTTCCACCCATGATGTTGTACGATGCTTGCAACTGACCTCGTTGCGAGTACGGCACGCCGAGAAAATCCGCGAGCGACTTTGCACTCGCCCAATAGCTGCCATCTCCGGCCGCATTGTCCGAGTAGGGATACGCGCAGCCTCCGGATGTGAAGACGGATCCATCAGGAATAAAACTCTCGACGCACATTGGACCCCACATCTCAAAGAAACACCCTGGAATCGCCTGCCTGGCACCTGAGGACCAGCTCCACCAAGTTGAGGGATCCCAAAGACTGATTCGAAGCGCCGACCCACACACCGATGCATCAACGCCCCAGAATCCGCTACAGTCCGCCCATTCGGCGAGCCAGACACACGATGGTGAGGGCATTGGGGTGACTGTCGGCGTGGCTGTCGGAGTCAACGTGGCTGGTGGGGTCGGGGTAGCTGTGGCGCTTGGAGATGGCGTCGGCGTGATAGACGCAGGGGTATCCCCCTGCTCAACGGAGATCTGCGCATGTACCGACGCAGCAAAAAGCAGCGTTATACCAATAACATACAAGAACTCTGTGAGATGCGTGCCGACCCGACCACTGCGATGCCCTGCGGGCTCCTTCCACCGTTTCCCCATACAAAGGGGAGGTCGTCCGGTTCTAGACCGGGCTTTAGCTCTGCGCCCCCGAATGTATCAGTCGTGGTGCAAAAGACCACGTACACCTCGCCTCCCTGTAGACAGGGTCGGCCCAACACATAAGGAAGGCAGGTGATATGGACCTTTGCCCCACGCATGCAGGAGGAAGCTCTTCCGGTGTAATTGGGGGAGGCGCGTCTTTCCGGATGTAGTGTCTTAGTTTACTGCAAGCTGCGCCGCCGGAGGCAGATGGTCGGAGCCACCGATAGTTCGCATCCATCGAACAACGCCACTCCGCCAATGCCTATTGAGCTTCTTCGGATCATTTTCAACGTTCAGTGGAGCGTACTTTCCTTGAATCTCTGCTTACGCATTTGTTCTCGTTCCCCCAGAGATCAAAGCGTTGTGGCTGAGCTATCAACAGCGAAAGATTGCTGGTGGATAAAAAGAGCTTGTCGCTCTTCTCACACGCACTCCGTATAGATTTCGGGTCGCCGTCACCAGTAATCGTGAGTCATGGCCGCCAAACGGCTCCACAGTTCTATCAGGGTGGTGAAAAAGGTTTCCGTCGTGAGCATTTTGAGAGTTTTGACGAAACAAGGCGGAGATGACGAAAAAACCGGAGGCGTATCCTCTGAGATACGTTGAGGATTTTTTCGGCGGCTCCAACGAAGTTGCAGTCA
>JBIIYC010000088.1:0-10698 GCA_044347025.1 Bdellovibrionota bacterium | reverse complement strand
AACGAACACACCAACAGAGACCCCAACTCATTCACCAACATCGACACCAACTCCAACGTCTACGCCGACGGAGACTCCAACGCAGACACCCACAGATACTCCAACCTACACACCAACAAACACACCAACCGAAACCCCAACTCACTCACCAACATCGACACCAACTCCAACGTCTACCCCCACGGACACTCCAACGTACACCCCGACGGACACACCACCTCATACACCGACAGATACGCCCACTCACTCACCAACATCAACACCAACCCCATCAGAAACTCCAACACAGACACCCACGAATACTCCGGCAAACACCCCGACGGAATCACCAACCACAACACCAACTCATTCTCCTTCGTCAACTCCAACCCCGAGTACAACACCAACTGAGACACCCACTGAGACACATACTTCCTCACCTACAACGACCCCCTCTATCACTCCGAGCGACACACTAACCCCAACATCAACACCAACTCCGACACAGTCACCAATTGCTTCACCAACCGATTCACCAACCGCAACACCGGCCTCCACCGAGACTCCGATTCAGTCTCCTACTCCGAGCGCCTCTCCATCTTCAACACCAACTGACACACCAACCGAGACCCCAACGGAAACGCCGACATCAACTCCAACTGAGACTCCCTCTTCAACTCCCAGCCTTACCCCGATGAGCACACCATCCTCATCACCCACAGCTACCAGTACGGCTACCACCACACCATCCGCGTCACCAACCAGCACTGGCTCGGCGACTCCGACCGCCACTCCAACGGGCACTCCGAGCGTAACGCCGACCTCCACGCCGTCGCCGACCCACACTCCAATACCGCCGCCTATCATGGAGGAACCAGGATCCATCGGCGTGATTCCGAGCAGAATCGTGCCCCTATCGGGTTCTGGTACGCCGGGAGAAACCATTGTGCTTCTGATCAATAACATCACCGCTGGAACCACCAGGGTTAACAGCGCTGGACGTTGGGAACTATCGGTTCCACCACTAACCGCTGGGTCTCACCTGTTACGGGTGTATGCAATTAGCGAGAGTGGTGAGCAAAGCCTAGTATCCGAACCCACCGAGGTGTTTGTTTTGGATATTGCGCCCCTTGATTTCGCTGGTAGTGGTAGAACCTCCATAACTACCTGGCGCAGAGCTGGGCCGAACATTCACTTTAAGGTGCGAGATATCGACGCCACACAGTGGATCAAGTCTCAGATCCCCGGGCATCACCCAGCACCGGGAGACTATGATGGGGATGGAGTTGCAGATCTCGGTGCCGTGAGCATTACCAGACACGCACTGGTGTGGAACGTTCGCAGCTCCCTCACCGGCAAACTCAGCCGGGCCCCACTTGGAGTGCGGGGCGACACAATTCTCACCGGGTGTAAGCTTCACAGTCCGGCCAAAACATCGCTCGTTACGTTTGCCCGCAAGCAACGCACGTTGCGCTCTCGCGAACTCGATTCCAACGATACCGCAGTGGTTACTCTAAGCAGTATTAAACAGGGTGACCTCATGGGCTGCGGTGATATCGATGGTGATGGCATCGATGAGATAATCTTTAAGACGCCAGCACGCCGGCACGCCTCAGCACGAGTGAACGCATTCGATGCCCGCGGTAAAATAAAATTAACGAAGCCGCTCTCTCAATTTATTCGAGGATATGTGGTACGACGTCCGGGGTCGGAAGCGCCCCTCGTAGCTGTTCTGCGCGGCGCCACCAAGCGAGGCATTCCGATTCGCGTCGAGACCGTTGCTGGGACATTCGCATTCCCACTCTTCTATGTGTCTCAGGGCTCAAGCATCGCAACGGGCCTCTTTGGAACGAGCCCGACGGAGCAACATCCAGGTATCATCTGGCTTGAGCAGCGCTCGCGAAGGATATTTCATCGACTCTTCGTCGCAAATTCCGAGGCTCGATTCCTCTTTAGAGCACCACATGGCTACCGACTCATGCGAGCGGGCGGAGCTGCAAGCACCGAACAACCTGCGCGCAACGATTTCTCCGCCAAGCAACGTTGAAGTGATTATCTAGCCCGGCGGTACCATGCCTCGAAGAGAACCACCCTCGATGCACTGTTGCTGCTCTTGCCAACTCAGAGCCCGAATCACTTTGGTGAGTCTAATACGGTCGGGGGCAAAGATGACGATTCCATTGTCATCTTGAGGGTGCCCGAATCCATGAAATCCATACCGCTTGAGAAAACTCACCGCATGGTGAAGCGCTCGCATCTCTCGCCTGTCACGCGCCGAGAAGCGCCAGCTCTTCTCGGCACTCCAATCACGATTCCATACTCGATCGTAAAAGTATCGCGTGAGCTCAACCAACTCCGGGAGCGAAAGTTGCTTGTTCTTCGGGAGGATCTTTCGAATATCCCCTGTCACCAAAATTTCATTTCCGAACTCTCGCCTCAGATAGTTCAGCACGCGCTTATCCGGGGGAGTACTGGCATCCAGAATCCTCGTTCCCTTGACGAGTGTTGCCTCGAGTAGCACCGCTCCGAACCAAACGGCAGTGCGCCAATCGCAGGTCAGGTACACTCCCTTTCCGAGATTGCCATCACGCTGCCACCGCCCCTCTTCATCGAAGAAATCTGAGCGAAAGCCTTTGGTCGTGATACTCCCGAGATCGTCTACATTCTTACAGCCGTGATAGAACGTGCCGGTACGGAGGTTCTCTTGAACTTCTCGAGTATGCACGGACGGCGATGTAGCGCGCACCTAGGTCGCCTTACCAGGGCAAGATACTAAATATCCCCCGAGAACTGACCGGTGCGAAACGGTCCGCGTTTAGTCCCTCCGCGAATATCTCTGCCCAGATCGTCACGATCTCACGCGGCGAACTGGTAACGGTGACTTTGTTCAGATCGATAATCCGGGTAGGGGGGAACTTCCGGTCACCCAGTGTAGCAACTAGCTTTCCGCTCTCGCCGTCATACACTCGGGCTGCAAACGCCACATGCGGATCCGACACGGCGTTGAAGGCTAACGATGACCCCGGGATCGGAACAAGCATGATACCCGCTTTTGAGATCGGATGAGAAAACTCAAGCTCAGTGATCGCAATGTCGAATACGAGCGCGTGCGGCTCCACCTGGTCTACCACGGCGATCGTTCCGTTCTTGTATTTCGTTACTTTCTGGATCAGCTGCTGTTTAAAGAACTCTGCTAAGGCAGCGGCCTCCTTCTTGTACTGCTTCTCGCTGGTCATAAAAGTGCTGACACTCGCCTTCCACGCCCCCTCAGGCAGCTTGTCCGCTGTGACCGAGCGGAAATAAACCTTGGTGTAATAGCCTGCCGGGAGCTCCGGATCGATCCAAGCATGGTTAAAGGGAAGCTTATCGTCCGCCTGGGTTACATCCTGGTCTTCAAGAAATGTTTTCGAGATCGGCGCAGTGCGGTCCTTCAGAGCGCAGCCACCGAGAGCTACGGTGAGCGCTAGCACCACCGAGCAAGGGGTCGCAAACTTTGAGAGAACAGAGCGAACTAAACCGGCCATAGCATCACCTCTATCGATACGTTTCTGAGAACACCCAACGCTACCCCGCGCACCGGGGCAGCAGATACGACTGTGTAGCGTATAGCATTTACAGGGATTCTGGGGTAGTAGTGACCCCAGTAGAAGCACAGACAGTACCTCCCCCTCCCAAGGCTGGCTATCGGCAAAAAAGGGGGCCGTTTAGGTTACGGTAGCGAGCATGGGCTCGTACGGGGTATCATGGGTGTGTCGAACCTTTATCGTATCATCCTCCGTATGTCATCGACCGGTCTCGTTGCTATCTCCGAATACATTCCCAAACGTGAAGCGCTGCTTGTCCGAGTGGACATGTCGGACTACCTCATCGACTATTACCTACACCGAAAGGATCACGCACCAGACACGCTATCTGAGCACGATGAAAAGCTAAAAGAGCTCATCGCCTGCTTTGCAGTGCACCTCTCCGCTCGCACCGCTCAAGAGACCCATGCCTGGACCGTTCACCTCGTCGCCGACAAGCCCTACTCCCTCTTCGTTACGGGAAACACGGGCGTCATGGATGATACCGGGGTCGCACGGGGCTTTCTTGTTGGCCACATCCTCACTGAAAACATCCGTCACACTGATGTGAACTCAATACACGCCCAATTCACGCACCGCGGTAAGACCTTTAACAGCATGGTACGGTGCGACTCGGGCGACATCGCGAAGATGGTTGAACAATTTTACAGTCAGAGTGAGCAGTATCCTCTCCGACTCTTACTCTCACAAACCAGTGACACGGCCATCGGGTTGGTGGCACTTCCTGAGTATGACGCTGACTGGATCGCTTCTGTCGATCTTGAGCAGCTTGTTGCCTCAACCGATGTCGAACGCAGTCCGATGCGGACCTGTCACTTTGCATTCTCGTGCGATTGTTCACCTGAGAAGCTCATCCCCTTCTTTCAGACGATGTCGAGGGAGGCTCTTGAGGAGCTCTATGGGGACGATGAAGAGCTGAGAATTACCTGCCCTCGGTGTGGAAAGCAGTTCTCTATCCACCGCAACCAATTGAGCGTGGAAAACTAATCCGCATATGTTCAACGACCTCGCTCGGCGGTTCCCGAAATTGAACGGCTGGTGGTGGGGCGTTACCCGACGTTGCTAAAACCGAGCGTCCTAAGATCGTCGGCAAGCTCGATAAACGGGCGCGGATTCTTCGCTCTCTCGCGATACACAATCTCGTAGTGCAGGTGGGGGCCTGTTGAGCGGCCAGTTGAACCAGATAGCGCGAGCAGCGTTCCTCGCACAACCTTCTGACCTACGCGAACAAACGCCTGGGTAAGATGCGCATACCGGCTCACGAGTCCGGGGGCATGCTCCACGTCGACTACGAGCCCGTAGGTTGCGTTGTAGGCAACATGCGTAACCGTGCCTGCTCCCGTGCTTACCACACGCCCGCCCCGTCGAAGTCGCAGGTCGATACCTTCGTGAAACGATGCACGGCGAGAGAATGGCGAGCGCCGATGTCCAAACTCCGACGACACTTCCCCGTCTACAGGAGAGCCGATGGGAAGGATACTCAAAACCTCAAGCGCACGCTCAAATCGCTCACGAAGCGGAGCTCCGATCCCTTGAGTCGAGACGCCTTCACGCGATCGGTCGTCTACAATTGAGAGTGAAATATTCTTTTTAACTGCACCAGAGCTACAGGCAGCGTCAGCGCACGGGACCTCTGCACCGCCGACATCTGCATCCGGTTTGGATGAACGGCTCTTACGCCGCTGCTTCTTTGCAAGCTGAGGGCTATCGAGAAGCGCTGCCAAGGGGCCATGTGTCTGGCCGCTCTCTTTACGAGCGATGACCTGCCCCCCCGAATTTCGGCCACGCTTCATGAATCCAAGCGATGTAGCGTTCTCGACGGCATCTTCGAGTGTCTTCAGCTTTGCCTCCAACTCCTGCTCAGCAGTCGTTCGGCTTGATTGTTTCGACCGCAGGGCAACAAGCTCAGTGGTCAGGCGCCGATTAAACTCCTCTAGGTGCTTACGCTCGACGGAAGCCCGGTACAGACTATATGAGTCGCCAAGGCTCCCTTTAACGGTATCCCATAGCGCCGTAACCATCGGGGTGCTTGCTACCAGAACGGCAAGCAGCAACGCGAGCACGAGTAGAACTCGCTCGGTCGGCAACGTGCGCCTCACTGGGGTTTGGATGTCGGTTACCTCGGTCATGCGGGGTAAGGCTACGCGAAGCTCTTCGTCGGGGTCAAATAAACGGCCGAAAATCCTTCAGTTTATGGCTTATACGGGCTATTTCAGCGCGATTCGATCAGCTCTCGAGCCGAGGCTCGCGAGGCATCGGTTATCGTGAAACCAGCCAACATCCTGGCGATCTCGTCTACCTTCTCACCGTCAGTCAGCGCTCTGACGACGGTCACTGCTCGGTCTCCAACCTCCTTGTGCACCAGAAAGTGCTTGTCCGAGAGTGACGCGACCTGCGGCAGGTGCGTAATGCAGACCACTTGTGACTGGGAGGCGATGTCTTTCAGCATCCGACCAACCGAGCGGGCTACACCTCCCGATATACCGGTATCAACCTCGTCAAAGATAAGAACATTTACCCCGGACTGCTCGCGCAGGATCTTCTTGAGCACCAGCATTACTCGTGAGAGTTCCCCGCCGGAGGCTATCTGGGAGAGAGGCGCGGCGACCTCCCCCTTATTCGTCGCCATCAGAAAGTCTACCTTGTCGAGACCACGAGGGGTTGGCTCGGTCTCGCCGAGTTTCACCTCAAGGCGCGCATCCCCCATAGCAAGCTCGGCCAGGGCATCAGAAACGGAGCTTACAATCTGCTTCGCCGCGCGTTGTCGAATCTTTCGCAGCTCAAGCCCGAGCTTCGAAACCACATCCAACCGAGCCGCGACATCCCTCTTCAGGGCGGCCAGACCATCGCCACCCCCGAGACGCGCCAGCTCCTGCTTGGCCCGCTCTCGACGGTCACACAAACCAGCGTCGTCGGTGCGGTATTTCCGCTCGAGGCGAGCCAGTTCGGAGAGCTCCTCGCGAAGCTCCTCCAACAACGAGGTGTCAGCGTCGATCGTATGCACGTAGCGACCGATCGCTATCTCACTTCGGGTAAGAGACTCACGCGCAAGCTCAAAGTCCTGCACGATAGAGGCGGTCGAAGGATCAAAGCGTTGAAGATCTGAGAGCACACCGGATAGCTCTCGAAGCTTGGTACCCAAGCCCTCGTCACCAGCGAGAAGTTCCAACGCCTGCTGACCTGCTTGATTCAGGCGCTCGAAGTTTCCGATCCGTTTAATCTCTGCGTCGAGCTCCTTACGTCGACCCGGTTTTAATTTTGGGAGCGCCTCCAACTCCTCTACGAGAACCTCTAACTCCTCACGTCGCTGCGCCCCCTGTTCCTGGGCGCGCTCCAAGGCAAGCAGCTCATCACGCTTTTCGAGCCACTGATCGTACGCTTGTCGATAGGTAAGGCACACCTTCTCCGTATCGGCGAATCCATCCAACAATTCCAGGTGATACCGACTATCAAGCAGCTTGGTTTGGTGGTGCTGCGAACAGATATTCACCAACTTGCGAACTATCTCCTCTAACAGCGACACGGTTCCGAGCCGTCCGTTGATAAGAACCTTGCCACGCCCCTCCCTCGGTTGCGTTCGTGAAACAACAAGCTCGTCCTCATCACCGACGATCTCTGGAAGCTCGGCTCGAATCGACTCGGGGATCTCACTCAAGTCAAAAAGCGCCTGAACCTCCATCTGATCAGCACCACTCCGGATTAGGCTGGTGGATCCCTTTCCACCGAGAATGAATTCCAGGGCATGCAGGATGATTGATTTACCGGCGCCGGTCTCTCCACTGATAACGTTGAAATGCGGGTGGAAGGTGAGTGACTGACGCTCGATAATTGCGAAGTTGCTGATCGTAAGTTCCGATAACATGGAGTCCTCAGGCAAAGCGTTCGTCACGGGAGCTGGCAACCGAACCTCCCGCGCCGTATCGTGATTCTGCTACGGCCGGCCCGCAAACTGCAAGGCATTTACAACAATGTTCTTCTTTCCCCCCACTGTGAAGTGCGAGCGGCTCCCTCTCGGTGCACGTGACATTCCGGGGGGTGCGTGAAAACCATGCCCTGACTGTGACGCAGGATGGTTTAGTCAGACTTGTTGGGCACTCCCCAGTTGAGCTTGGTGCGAAGAATATCGAAGTAGCTCTTATCCTCAGAGATCACGAAACGGACCGTCTGTTTGGCTTGACTGACTCGCACGATATCGCCAGTTTTGAGACGTTCCGAAACCTGGCCATCAACCGTCACAAGCACTTCATCTGAAACCTTCGGCACCTGAACCTCAATCTTGGAGGAGCCTGGTAGAATAAGCGGCCGGTTAGTCAGAGAATGCGGACAGATCGGGGTCACCAAAATGACACTCAGCGATGGGTGCGCAATCGACCCCCCGGCTGCCAGAGAGTACGCCGTTGAGCCAGTCGGAGTGGCAAATATAATTCCATCGGCTCGAATTCGAGCCACATCGTGGTGGTTTACTGAGAGGTCAAGATCCGGAAGCGGTGACTTGGCCCCCTTCTGAACCACGACATCATTGACAGCCTGCGACTCAAAACAGACGACTCCATCTCGTTCTATCTGTACGTAGAGAAGCACACGCTCCGCACACGCCACATTATTTTTTAGGGCATCTTCCAGCACCGAGAATACTTCATCGGGCCGAATCTCTGTCAGAAATCCCAGATTACCGAAGTTTACCCCGATAAAAACCGGACAACTTCCTCGTACATAGCGAGCAACCCCGATTAAGGTCCCGTCTCCACCCAGCGTAACGATCGGATCGGCGCGATCCACCAGCTCGCGCGCTGAATAGCCGTTAACCGTTAATTTCAGGGTCTTCGCGGTTTGCGTGTCGACATCGACGGCGATGTTGCGCTCCGCGCACCAGGCCATCAGCTCCTTCGCCAAGACAACTATCTTCTGATTTCCTGGCCGAATGACCAACCCGATTCGCGCACTCATTGAACTGACTTTTCGTGAGACTCTTTTGTATTGGCGTCATTGATACTACTCATGACAGCCTTCATTTTTGCGTCACCGACTTCCCGTGACCGGTATTCGTGACCCGCCATTGCTGCCACAACTTTACCCGGTCCGGATACCATGGAGTCGTACGTGTTCGACCACGCCTTTCCCTGCTCCTCCGGTAACATAGAGGAAACGGTCACCGGCTCATATCCCGAAAGGGAGAGTACGGCGTTACCTAAAAGGTACAACGCATACGGAGGGAATACCACAACCGTGCCCACGGTTACAGCGGCATCTCCCAGGCCGGGCCCATAGGCGAAGTTACTCCCTGCTGTCGAGAGAACCTCTTTTGCTTTATCAGGAGGCATCGGCTTTCCAACCATATCAACACCACTAGGCGCAGAGTCCGGTTCCTTCTTCTTAATTACGCCACAGCCAGAGGATGCCGTGAGGAGCAGCAGGACCGGTAGCGCTAGACACAAACGAGACGGATTCGCTCGAACACGACATGCGCCCCATGCGTTGGAGATCCTAACAGCAAACTCAACCATCCCTATCATGCTGCACTACCCCGCCCGCGTTCAAAAGAGACAAAGAGCAGAGGACTCTGCTCAAGGACTATCGCGCCACAAAATAGAACGCCGATTTACGATATTGGGTTTGTTGTTTTGAGCCGTGGCCACACCATCAGTGCTGCGCCGAAAACGGCGAGACTCACCCCGATGACCTGGGCCTCGCTCATCGTACCGACTACCGAAGGATTAATACGGAGGACCTCTACAAGAATACGCTCAAGGGAAATCAATACGAGATAGAGACCGAAACGCTGGAAGCGCCCCACTAAGAAGTGGGAGCTTCGCTCGACATACGAGAGGATAAAGACGATCCCGAGAGCGATCGTTGATTCGAAGAGTGGCGTCGGATACACCCGCTGACCCGGAAGGGTCGGCACAACCCCAGTGCTATAGGACATTCCCCAGAAACCAGTCGTGAAGGTCCCGTAATCTCCATCTCCCGACAGCTGACACCCGAGTCGCCCCACTGCATACCCGAGCGCAAGACACGGCCCAAGTGAATCACACAATCGGCCTACATCGGTACCATCGCGTCGCGCCAGGATATACACGCAGATAGACGCTATAATGAAGCCGCCGTAAAACGTGAACCCCGCGCTAGCGAAGAGCGCACCTAGAAGATCATAACGCAACACGCTCCAGTTCTCGCCGATATGCCACAAGCGAGCTCCGATAAGCCCCGATAGCCCTGCTGCGGTCACGTATCGTTCTGCGAGACGAGGATCAATTCCGTAATGCTTAAAACTCCTCGCAAGTCGCACGGCTCCAGCGAAGAGCGCCAAGGCGACCAGTAATCCAAAGCTGCGAATCGGAATGGGGCCGAACTCTATCAGAGTAGGTATCATGCGCGTTACTGTAGGAGCCCTCGGAACACTTGCATAGCTCTATTCTGAGACCACTCTCGTGGCCCGATAATCTTTGTAATCGGAGCACCATCCTCCGGATCCTGAATCACCAATACCTTGCCCTCCGAGTCGAGAACATACGACTCGGGCAATCCTTTAATTTCGTAGGAACGCTTACAGCGACCGCCATCGGTAAGTACGATTGGGTAGGTAATATTGAATCGCGCTTTGGCTTCCCGAATATTCTCGGGGGTGTCGTCAAGCGCGACCCCGACCACAACGAAGCCTTTGTCCTTCAGCGCGTCGTAGAGCGCCTGCAACGCCGGCAGCTCTGCCATACACGGGGCGCACCATGTGGCCCAAAAATTGAGAAGGATAACTTTTCCTTGAATCGAGCTTACCGAGAGCGGCGCTCCGCTTGGATCCGTCCCCTGTATCTCAGGGGCCCTATCGCCCGGATTAACGCCGCGACGTCCGTCAGCGCAACCACCAATAAAAAATGCCAGAGCCACTATTACAAGCAGTTCTGGCAGTCTCGCACATCGCGTTGTCACGTGTTTCGAGTATTACGACTCGGTAGCAGCTGCAGGTGCTGGCGCTGCTGCAGTCTTTACGCCGTACTTCTTCTTAAACCGGTCTACGCGCCCCTCGGTGTCGAGGAGCTTCTGCTTACCAGTGAAGAACGGATGGCATTGAGAGCACACACCCACTCGGATCTCTGGAATAGTCGCACCAGTCTTAAATGTCTCTCCGCAACCGCCA
>JBIIYC010000263.1:0-3134 GCA_044347025.1 Bdellovibrionota bacterium | reverse complement strand
TAGTAAGGCTCAGCGGCGACGCAACGCCTTAATGGCTGGCGTCTGAATAGCGTTAGGGGTGTTTAATACGCCAGCTACTGCATTGAGCAAGGCGCCTCCTCCGGAGGAGAGCGTGACGTGAGGGGCGAGCGGCTCCCGGTATTCCGAGATTCCTAGTAACGACTCAAGGCTGTTTCCACCTCCAACAAGGAGCCGCCGGTCTTCACGCGCAGCTGCCCAATTCGCGAGTGCGCGATATGTTTCGACGGTGCCAACAGCAAACGCCTTCCGAATGTAATAGCCCAGTGGCCCGACAGCGAGCACGCGCGAGATGTTTGTTCGGGCGAACGCCTGTGTGAGATCGTGTGGGGCCTGATCGAGGGCCATGCTTCCTCGCGGAAGATCAAGGTATGGATGACCATTTCGCGTACCGAGCTTCCACTGCTGCGAGTTCGTTAGGCTGTCGATTCCCCGCAATTCATTCGGTAGCTCGAAGCGCACGTTTGGATATGCTGTTGGGAGCTCGGCAAGGATCTTGTGATGTACCGGATCTCCGCTTATCGGCGTGGTGGCAAGGTGACTTCCTTGGGCGTGAAGATAGGTCGTAGCAAAGACGCCCCCGAGGTAGACCAATCCTATTCGGTCGCTTTTGAGAAGTTCGTGGAGCAGAAGCAGTTTGGTCCCAAACTTATCAGCATTGCCGCCAAGGACTACGCCAATCGAGCCTTTCGGAGCATCACTGGCAAAGCTGTACACAGACGTCCACTCCTCGAGCGCTGCTGGGCCGATCGCCTTGCGCTCGAAGGGGAGATACTGAGAGATCCCATCCACTGAGAACTGCCCATAGCGATGACCAACGCCGAAGGCATCGTTTACGACAAAATCGAAGCTCTCCGCGATCTGCTTCGGTAGGTCATCCGCGCGACCTCGTCGCTCAAGTGGGAGTAATCGAATATTCTCCAACACGAGCGCCTCTCCAGGGCTTGTTTTCTCAAGACGGGCAAGTGCTCGCTTAACGTAGTGTTGTTCATGGATCCCATCAGTCAGGATCTCCCTCGCTTGAAAGGGCAGAAACTGCATTGATGCACCGAGCGTTGGAAAATTCCGAACGAAGGCATCAAATACGCCTTGCTTGCTTGTTTCCGCAAGAGGCGCTCCATCGTCCGTACTGTGGTGAGAGGTAACAATAACTCTGGCTCCAGCTCGAAGAAGTATCGATAGTGTTTGCGCAACTTGTCGTATACGGGGATGGAATGCGAAGTCTTGGCACCCGGATGATACGTTCGCATCCACTCTCAGAAAGACCTTCTTGTTGTGCAGATGGCCGAGTGATTGGAGGTCTCGCACCCCAAGGAGTGCGCACACCTGCTCGTGTGGGCTCAGCCGAGTGGTGCCTGGAAGTGTGGGGAAAGCAAGGGGGGAGATGGGGGCAACGGGTGCCGGTGTGACTGGTTGTATCTTCATAACTAACTACGGACGGCCGGCCAGTATGCCCCAATTTAGGGCAAGGAGCCAGCATTCCGAAAAAGACCAGCGCTCGAAGGAGGTTACGGGAGGGGGCTCACAACAGTTGCTAATCACCCAGAAGGGTGAGCGTTTGTTCCAGAATAAAGCGTTCCCGCACCGATAGGCTTGAGCTGCTAAGCTTTCTCAGACAATAGGCACGATCGTCGCGATGCGCGTGGGCTTTGAGTGTCTGAGCACGTCTGAGGAAGGTCTCAAGTTGTGGGGAAGTAAGTGGCAAGACTCCAAGCGAATCGTCGTCTATCTCCTCTATCTGTTTCAAGGTCCGAACAAGCTCTGGATAGCACCGCGCATCATGGTCGACCGTCTGCTGCAGCGCAACGAGTATGCGCGCGTAGGAGTCTTTCGGTAATGATATCAACGCTTCATCATTGATCGGTGCTACCGCGATGTTGATCGAGCCACACGATGGGAGTTTTCCGCAGTCGAGAGAGATCTGTTCATACGGCGCCGGAAGACAGCTTCGCTCTGCGATGAGAAGTCCAAATCCGAGCGAAGCCCAGTACGCGATCCGATCGAAGGGATCCATGGCGTGCTTCATCTCTTGTGTCCAGAAGTGACGTCGCGCCTGCACCTGGGAGTGATCGAACCCTCGTGAGTCGGCGGTGAGAAGGTATGGGTTATCGATCTCGATGATGACGAAGGAGGCACCGTGTTGACGAGCGACATCAGCGAATGCGCGCGCGAGCGCGGAACCGATTCCACGTCCCCGAGCCTCATCCGCTACCCAGGTGTGCTCATTCCATGCCAGCGTTAGGGAGGGGACGATGTCGGCAACTTCAAGTATCTGCCCAGAGCAGGCACCAAGAATCTGACCAGACACAGAGTCCTTGGCGAGAAGGACATCCCACGTAGGGAGGTCTCGCAGGTAGGAGAGAAGGCTGAGAAGTGGCTCCGTTTCCGAGGGATCGGGGAAGGGACGGAGGTATCCGAAATAAAAGTTCACCAAAAGAGAAACAGAGGGGTGCGTCTCGTCGGGGAGAGAGCTGCAGATGCGCGCGATAGTCGCCTCGGCGTGGGCTCTTGAGAGATTACTACACGAAGGCGTCTCAGAGATGGCTGCCGCTCGCGCCCGCTCGAGTGCTGGATCACTGGCTACTAGGTCGGTGATGGCATCGAACGCAGCTTGGGACATCGTCGCCAGTTCCTTGCGGAGCGAGGTAATGATGTGACTCCGGTGAGAATCGCGTGGGGGCGGTGTGTGTTGAGAGGTGCTCATCGGAATCTGCTAGGGGTTTTCTCTCTACGATAGTGCCGAAATGCGGGGCCGGCAACAGTGGGGTTAGAAGTATGCGGATGGTGAGAGCTCCTCTCATCGGCCGATGGGGCGGGGTTTGGTAGTTGGTGCGCGCTACGACCCCACTTTGGAGGACATGTCCAATACATGCTTGACCTCTGAGTACTTTCTGCGACTTACGGGCAATCGCTTGCCGTTTGAGAGAGTGCATTCGGAATTACCGTTTTTCTTCGTCAGACCTCGAATGTGGCTTCTTGATACCCAATGCGACCTGTGAATCTGCACGCCGGCATCCTGTGGAAGTTCTTCGAGGGCATCTTTCAGATTGTAAAGAAACATAACCTCGATGTCGGTGGTAACGACACGAACATAATGGAGCTCTGAACTAATAGAT
>JBIIYC010000287.1:0-2574 GCA_044347025.1 Bdellovibrionota bacterium | reverse complement strand
CGTGCGGAATGTGCGGAACTGTAATGACTCGGAGATGAAGTGCCGCGGCTGCGTGCATAAACAAATAGTACGTCGGAGACTCAAGCACAATTGTGTCGCCCGCTCGTGTAATAGAACGTAACGTCGTTGTAATGGCATCAAGCGCACCGTTGTGAATAACGAGATCCTGCGGCAGGACTCGAGCCCCGAGTGATCGGTAGTAACGAGAGATCTCCTCTCGTAAGCGCTGACTACCGGCTGGAGTTCCGTATTCACCGATGTGGGGCGCGAACGCTCTTCCAATTCGGGATGCATAACGGGTGAGGGTGCGAAGAGGAAGCAGCTCTGCACCCGGGATCGCAGCGCCAAGCGCTCGGAGCCCATCGGGTGAGTTGGTTCCTATAATCTGAGTGATTATTCGTAGCTCCTCATTCGGCGAAGCCACGCCGGTTCGAGCAGCATAGGGAGCAGGTGGCGTCTGCACCTCTTGTGGTAGGACGTAGTATCCACTTTGTGGCCTCGATTCGATGTAGCCTCGTTGCTCAAGGAGTCGGTATGCTCCCTTTGCGGTGATGAGGCTTACTCTCCAGCGCGCACATGCGTCCCGAAGCGATGGGAGCTTGTCACCAGCACCCATGCCACCGCGCTCGATCTCCACTATCACTTCGTCTGCAATCGCTCGATACAGTGCCATATGACGCCTCCGTAAACTGTATATATACATAATTCATATATCTAAGTCTGTATATACTTAGCGATCCATTTGATAGATCGAGTATACCCAATTAGGAGGTAGTAATGAGAACACTTCAGGAACGAGCAACAGAGCGTGTAGCGAGACCAGCTACCCTTCCAACAGTAACCACGCTGGAGCGGCTTGAGGCAGAGGGATTTGACATCCTCTGGACCACCCGAGCTGAATTCCATTCGGCTGCGATCATGTTCTCGGCCGGAAAGGACTCGGCGTGTGTACTCCACCTGGCGGAGAAGGCGTTTCGAACTTCCCAGGGAAGGTTGGAGTTTCCATTCTCGCTTATTCACTACGACAGTGGCGCAAACTTTCCCGAGGTATTGAGGTTTCGGCAGGACACGGCAGCCAGGCTCGGAGCGGACCTCAAGGTATTTAACCTTCATTCCGCTGCTACAGAGGGGATTGTAACTGCCCCGCTTGATACTGCTGATGATCCCGGGAACGTTCGTGGGCTTGTTCAGTTGATTAACTATTCCGCGCAGTCGCTCGGCGTCCAGGCTCTGATAGGTGGTGGGCGGCGTGATGAGGAATTAGTTCGGGCAAAGGAACGGATCTTCTCGCTCCGTAATAGCGCAGGGCAGTGGGACCCTCATGCCCAGCGGCCGGAGCCCTGGTCGTTATACAACACGACACTCCGGCCGGGGGAGCATATGCGAGTGTTTCCAATTAGCAACTGGACGGAGCGAAATGTATGGGAATACATCGCACAGGAGCAGATAGCGCTTCCTTCGATCTACTATGCGCATGAACGCGCAGTGGTGAGACGAAACGGTGGATGGCTCGCCGTGTTCCCAGACACCAACCTCCGCGAGGGGGAGCGGGTTGAGAGGCGAGTTGTGCGGTGCCGTACGGTCGGAGATCGACACACGACGGGATTTATCGAGTCGGATGCAACAACCCCATTAGAGGTGCTCGAAGAGATACTTCGAGCCCGCACCAGCGAGCGAGCAGGCCGCGTTGAAGATAATGGAACGGGCACCGACATGGAGAGTAGAAAGCGATTAGGTTGGCCATAAGGAGACAGTATGAGTATTCAGTTCAAACATTCACAGCATCGAGTCATTTCGCTCAGCGAGGCGAGCTTCGGGCGTGAGCTCGTTCGATTCAACACTGCCGGATCCGTCGATAATGGAAAGAGTACGCTTATTGGGAGGCTGCTCTACGATTCGGGCGGTCTCCCGGATGACGTCATTGCAACGATCGCTTCTCGGTCACGCGATTCCGGGAAGCTTAACCTTGCCGCTTTTACCGATGGCTTAAAAGCGGAGCGCGAGCGTGGAATCACAATCGACGCCTCGTATCGCTATTTCCAGCGGGGCGAGCGGGACTTTATTGTGGCGGATTCGCCCGGTCACTTTGAGTTCACCCGAAACATGCTCACTGCGACATCGCACTCTGATGCGACGCTGATCTTGGTGGACGCCGAGCATGGAATTGTGGAGCAGAATAGGCGACACGCCTATCTTGCTTCGATGGCGGGCGTAAAAAATATAGCCATACTCGTCAATAAGCTCGACATCTTTGGGTATTCGCAGTCGCGCTTCGACGAGCTGAGGGGAGAGTTCTCCCGGCTGCTGGATATGCTCCCTGGGGTCACGGTCACCTACATTCCCATCTCAGCGCTGCATGGCGAGAATATTGTGCAGGGTTCGACGCACACGCCGTGGTACGAGGGGCCCTCGGTATTGGCGTATCTGGAAGCTCTGTCGCCGAGGGAAGATATTTCGGTGGACAGAATCCGGGCAGTGGTTCAGTGGATCGAGAATGCAGGCTCATCAGAGAAAAACGAGATTGTCGTGCGCATAGACGAGGGGGCGATAGCAAATGGAGATCGCCTCCGAGCT
>JBIIYC010000262.1:0-3142 GCA_044347025.1 Bdellovibrionota bacterium | reverse complement strand
CAGAAATTAAACCAGCCATCGCCGATCTCCGTGGTGGTGGATGGACGACGGGCAACAACCGATAATGGGGCCTGCTATCTCCTGGTGGCCCAGAAAACTCGCTGGAGCGAGTACGACAAAACGGTAGCGGACTTCTAGCAGGGTGATGATCGCACCCCGTTGATGATCCTAGAGTCGGGAGCGGCAGATCAAGCGTCTGCGTGCCGGGGGGCGTTCCGAGATGGGCTTTGATGAAAGTGCAGATATGAGGTAGCCTTCCACCCCATATCTTGAGCTCTAGAGGAGGTCCTGTGGCGATTATTATCGATGACGTTTCGCATACCTTTCACGAATACCTTCTGTTGCCTGGGCTAACGACCAAGGAGCATGTCTCCTCAAATGTGAGACTCAAGACGCCGATTCAGCGTTATCGTCCTGCGGAGGGGATGCGGGGAGTGCTGAATACCCCATTTGTTTCGGCAGCTATGCAGGCAGTGTCCGGTCCGGAGTTGGCCATTGCGCTCGCCCGAAAAGGTGGCTGTGCCTTCATCTTCTCCTCTCAGTCGATCGAATCTCAGGCCCAGATGGTGCGCAAGGTGAAGGAGCACAAAGCCGGCTTCGTTGAGTCCGATTCGAATCTTTCCCCTAAAGCAACACTTGCTGATGCGTTGGCGCTGCGTAAGAAAACTGGCCACTCTACGATAGCGATCACCGAGAACGGTGCGCGGAACTCAAAACTTCTCGGGCTTTTGACGAGTAAGGACTTCTGGGAATACAAAGACGACCTCAGCCAGTGTGTAGAGGGATTTTATACTCCACGGGAGAAGTTAGTACTCGCAGAAGAAGGCGTGAGTCTGCAAGACGCAACCAATCTCTTATGGAAACACAAGAAAGAGTGCCTGCCGATTGTGGACAAAGAGGGCCGGCTTAAGTCGTTGGTCTTCAGAAAGGATTACTTCGATCATCATTCGTATCCAGATGAGTTAACCGATTCTCGAAAGCGGCTCTTCGTGGGAGCAGCTCTAAACACCCATGATTACATGGAGCGGGCATCGGCGCTGGTAGAGGCGGGAGTTGATTGCCTCTGTCTTGACTCCTCGGATGGATACACCGAGTGGCAGGCGATCGCGGCGCGCGAGCTGCGTGCCAAGTTTGGCGATCGGATTATCTTGGGTGGTGGAAATATCGTCTCAGCTGATGCGTTTCGATACCTTGTGGAGAACGCAGAGGTCGACTTCGTAAAAGTGGGTATTGGAGGAGGCTCGATCTGCATCACGCGCGAGCAAAAGGGTATTGGGCGTGGTCAAGCAAGCGCGGTAATGGATATCGCGCGTGAGCGTGAGAAGTACTTGAAAGAGACCGGCACGTACATTCCGATCTGCTCCGACGGAGGCTTGAATAACGATACGCAGATGATCGTCGCGCTTGCGATGGGCGCTGATTTTGTGATGATGGGCAAATACTTCGCCATGACAGAGGAGAGCCCAACTTCGAAAATTAGCTACCGAGGACGGCTCTACAAACCTTATTGGGGAGAGGGATCGAATCGCGCTCGCAACTGGCAACGCTACAAGCAGAGTGAGGCAGCGCACCTCATCTTCGAAGAGGGAGTCGATGCGTATGTGCCCTATAGTGGCCCCCTCTCAGACAAAGTGGATGTGTCGTTGGTGAAGCTCAAGTCGACCATGTGTAATGTTGGCGTGCTTTCGCTCTCTGAGTTTCACGAGAAGGCACGACTCACACGCGTTTCTGAGATGACGGTGGTCGAGGGAGGAACCTCCAACGTTGAGATGCTCGATCGTATGCAACCGAATGCTGAGTAGGTTCGTCGATGTGGTTTACTCGAGAGCAGTTCCAGCTTTGTAATGAATTGAGGCAGTGGGGTCTATCTCCGCGCTTCGAACCCGGAGACGTGGTGGCGCGTGGCTTCGCGGATCTCGGGTTTGAGGAGTTTCAGGTGCTTCCGGGGCCTAAGCTTCTCTCGTTGACCGCTGGGACGCTGACGGCGCTTCCTGCAGAACATGCGGGACATTTCTTTTGGATCCCATCCGTTGATGAATCTGTTTCGTTGATAGAGAAAGTTGGAGCGGTAATCTGCTCCTGCTCCCGAGAAGAGGGGCGCGAGTGGGTCCTTGCATTGAAGATTCGTGATACAGTCGAAGAGCTTCGGGCCCGAAACATCCACGATGTTGTGCTCAAGGCGCTCTTGGTAGCGTATCGTGATGCATACCGCTCAAAGCTTGGGTGATAGTTGTGAGTACACTTGTAGAACCGATAATTCTGGCATCAGCATCGCCTCGGCGCCGCGAGCTTCTCTCTCAGGCAGGCGTTCGTTTTACTATCTCCGTTCCTGGGTGTGATGAGACGCCGATTTCAGGAGAGTCTGCAGAGCAGATGGTGCAGCGTTTGGCGGTGATGAAGGCCTCCGCGATAGCCAAACATAATCCGGCATCGTTTGTGATTGGAGCAGACACGACGGTCTACATCGGTGGGGAGTCCCTCGGGAAGCCTGCCTCGGTGGAAGAAGCGTGTCAGATGTTAGACAAGATTCAAGGTAAGACCCATGAAGTATGGGGTGGGATCGCGATCGTGCATCAGGAGCGACAGTTGGTTGATAGTTGGACCCACGTTACGTCGGTAACGATGCGCCCCATGACGAGAGCGATAATAGAGGAGTATGTTGCGACCGGTGAGCCGATGGACAAAGCTGGCTCGTACGCCATTCAGGGTATTGGGCTGCAGTTTGTTGAGTCTATTCAGGGGTCCTACTCGAATGTGGTGGGGCTCAATATCGCCAGTGTTATGGAGAAGCTTCGGGAGCTCGAATGTCGATAGCCGACCGTCTCGAAGAGGTGTGGGTGGCAATACGCGAGGCAGCGTGCAGGTCCGGGCGAGCGGAAGGCGAGGTGAGGCTCGTTGCCGTTAGTAAAAAGAAGCCGATTGAGGATCTTCACGAGTACGAAAAAGCCGCGCAGGCGAGGGGTATACCGGTCATTTTCGGTGAGAATTACCTCCAAGAGTTGAAGCACAAAAGCGAGGCGCTCGCGCCTGAATCGCAGGTGCACATGATTGGGCCGCTCCAAAGTAATAAGGTAAAAGATGCGGTTCGTTACAGTGATGTGATTGAGTCTGTTCATTCGACCAGGATCATGTTGCTTATAGC
>JBIIYC010000261.1:0-3146 GCA_044347025.1 Bdellovibrionota bacterium | reverse complement strand
ACACCAGCGAGCACCATCATAGTCGGTCTTAATGCCGCTCTCGAGATATTCCGGGAGGAAGGACTCGATGCCATCTATGCCCGACACAAACAGCTCTCTACCATTGCCCGAGACGGGCTTCAGAGCCTCGGCTGCTGCCTGCTTGCCGCTGACGCTCCCTGTCCAAGCGTTACGGGATTCTTTCCACCACAGAACATCGAGGCAGATACACTTCGAAGTGAGGTCCGAAAACGATTTGGAATCCGGCTCGCCGGCGGCCAAGGCAAATTCACCGGAAAGATTGTCCGGGTGGGTCACATGGGATTTGTTGATCCGTTCGACGTTATGAACGCAGTAACTGCGATAGGAGCGACAATCAACGCACTGGGCGGAACGAGCGATACCGCAACTGCCATGAAGGCTTGCTTAGGTCATATAGCCCGATAAATCAGGATGAATGTATGAAGGACCGTGCCGCCCAACTCTTTCAGGAAGTACAAACCCACATCTGTAGAAGCCTTGAGCAGCTTGACGGAAAGTCGACTTTCAAGAACGACGAATGGACACGCTCTGATATCCGTGGCGGTCATGGAGGGGGCGGCGTTACCCGAATCCTCGCGGACGGCGCAGTGTTTGAGAAGGCCGGGGTGAACTTCAGCAAGGTTCACGGGTTCATGTCACCCGAGTTCGCCGCGAAGCTCGGTGCTCCCCGCGAAGAGGTCCCGTTCTTCGCTACGGGGGTGTCACTTGTTATTCACCCGCGTTCTCCCATGGTCCCCACCACTCACGCCAATTGGCGGTTTCTGGAGCTCGGCGACAAGCGTTGGTTCGGTGGAGGGTCGGACCTAACCCCATATTACCTTGAGGATGAAGACGCGGTGCATTTTCACTCGGTCTTGAAGAATCTCTGCGACACACACTCACCCCAGTACTATCCGCGCTTCAAAAAGTGGTGCGATGAATATTTCTATCTCCCTCACCGCAAAGAAACTCGTGGCGTTGGCGGCATCTTCTTCGATTACATCGGACGCGATGATGAAGCCGATCTTGAGCAGGTATATCCCTTCGTTCGGGACCTCGGCTTTGGATTTACAGACCAATACCTTCCCATCGTAGAGCGGCGAAAAGACGTTCCTTACACAGAGAAAGAAAAGAAGTTCCAGCTGCTGCGGCGTGGCCGATACGTGGAGTTTAACCTCCTGTACGATCGCGGCACACATTTCGGTCTTCAAACAGGTGGGCGAATTGAGTCAATTCTGATGTCTCTTCCCGCTGTCGTCCATTGGGACTACTGCCCCGAGGTTGCTCCTGGGTCACGGGAAGAGTACCTGATTAAAACCCTCGAAAATCCGAGAGAGTGGGTTAGCTAACGAACGAATCGTTGCACCAGCACCGAGATAACGCTCAGCACCGCACTCACGAGGAGCATCGAGACTAGTGGGATGAAAACAACCGTATTCTCACCCCGGTAATAGATATCGCCGGGAAGCTTGCCGAACCACGAAAATGGGTTTGTTCCCTTCGGAAGGAGGAGCAGCATCGCGCCTGCGCACACACATAGCACTCCGATTACAATAAGAATTCGACCGAGTTCCATATCTTTCAAACTACCTCCCCTGCTGGCGACGATGCAATAGTGTCGCCGAAATACCAGCCTGCATTGCCCATGAAACTGACCCCGAAAGAGATGAGCCTGAACAGTTTTGACGAAACAAGGCGGAGACGATAAAAAGCGCAGGAATATCTTTGTCTCGACTGAGATACGTTGAGAATATTTTCGTCGACTCCAACAAAGTAGCCTTATCAGCCGAGGTCTTGGCGTAGGCGAAGTCAACGTATCGAAAGTCACGACAGGAAATGATTGTTCCCCAGCTTGCGCCGGCTACATTGCTCAAGCGGAGATTGCATACCACACAATGACTCTACCAACCTACCTACAACAGCACGCAGACGGCCTCATCCTGCGAGTCGTTGCCGCACCACGTGCGAAAATATCTCGAATTATGGGACTGCATGACGAACTACCGCGAATTGCGCTCGCCGCACCTCCACTGGAAGGTCGCGCCAATGAGGCCCTTATCGAGTTCGTTGCTACACTCACCAACCTTCCCAAAAGGAGCGTGGAGCTCCTCAAAGGAGACTCCTCGAAGCGAAAGAGTCTCCTCCTGCGGACCCGGCATCCAGAAGCCATCGCCAAAGCCATAACAGACGCGGTCCGACACGCAGACGGCACAAATGGGTGAAGCTTAGGGGCACCCCTCGCCTGCTAGCCCCAGACTTTCAGATACTTAGCCTCGTTTTCGAGCCCCCAAAAAAATACGGAGAACTTCGACATAAAGTGTAAACTTTTCTTACTAATATTCCGTACTCATAGGGGAGCGCAGGAGAAACCTGTTTTATCCTTAGGAGCCGAGTATATGGGACCAGTGAAGCTTTTTCTCGTTGAGGATCACCTGTTAATGCGCCAGGCATTCGCTCGGGCGCTCTCGGTTACGGACAAGTATGAGGTAATCGGCCACACAGCCGACACGAAGGATCTGCTCGCTCAGTCGGCACAGGGAGGCGCCGATGTCATCATCCTCGACATGTTCATGTCTCGACATAGTTGCCTTGAGACACTGCAACAACTCAAACAAATGGGGGTCAAAACGCCCGTACTGATCCTCTCGGGAGACGAATCACAGTTCAACGTGAAAGCGGCTCTTAACGCCGGCGCACGTGGATTTCTCCCGAAAAAATCAGACCTCACGGAGATGGAGTTCGCAATCGATGCTGTCGCCAAGGGCGGAACCTACGTGAGCCCATCAGTGACATCCAAATGCATCTCTGATGGTGACGCTGACGCCAACTCAGCGTGCTCGTCACAAGCGCTCTCTCCGCGTGAGCACGAAATCTTTGTCCTGCTCGCCCAAGGGAAAAAGAACCGCGATATCGGGGCTCAACTTTCGATTAGTACTCGAACCGTAGATACACACCGATCAAATATCCTGAAGAAGCTGGGGCTACACAGCAACGCCGAGCTCGTTCGATTAGCTATATCAGAGGGATTGGTCGCGATATAAATCGCACGGCCATTTCGTTAGCGGACTAGCAGGGTGGTGAAAAAAGACTTGCTGTTGCGCATTTCGATAGTTTGCCTGCAACCTCGTTGGAACCGCCGAAAAAAT
>JBIIYC010000087.1:0-10860 GCA_044347025.1 Bdellovibrionota bacterium | reverse complement strand
TCAATACCACCGCTTTTTTTATCTCCTCGCTGTTCGCTGGCGTAGCAGGCTCTCTCTTCGCCTACTACCTCAACTATATCGATCCCTCCTCGTTCTCATTTGCCGAGATGATCTTTCTGCTAAGCATCGTCGTCATAGGGGCTCCAGGTTCGTTTTGGGGGTGCCTTGCCGCCACAACATTTTTGGTGTTGCTGCCGGAGCCGCTCCGATTCCTTGAGTTGCCCTCAAGCGTTCTTGGTCCGATGCGGCAGTTGCTGCACAGTATCGTTTTGCTCGCGGTTGTATTCCTCAATCGCGCCCGACTATTTCCATCTCAACGTGAGGTTTAAATGTTAAGAGTTTCGGATCTCCATGTTCAGATCGGTGATGCGCATATTTTGAATGGCGTTCAGTTTGAGGCGGCTTCAGGAGATGCGGTCGGCATTATTGGGCCAAATGGAAGTGGAAAGACAACACTTTTTAACTGCTTAAGCGGCTTTATTAAGCCTGCAAAGGGTTCGATATCATTTCTCAATCAAGATGTTACATACCTCGCACCGCATATTCGAGCTGAGCTGGGAATAGGACGAGTATTTCAGAGCTTCGGTATCTTCCGAGAGATGACCGTGCTGGAAAATATGGTCATTGCGCTTGAAGCGCGAGCAGGTATCTGGCGCACCTTTCTTCCGTGGTCACCAACAAGTCGGGCGATTCGGGTACGAGCAAAAGAGTACCTTGCTCAGGTAAAGCTCGATAGCAAAGCAGATGATCGCGCAGGGATGCTCTCGGGCGGACAGATGCGACTCCTTGAGATCATCCGTGCGCTCGCTTTTGGCGCAGAGGTGTTTCTTCTTGATGAGCCGACCGCTGGCGTTTCGCCTAAGATGAAGGACGAGGTTGCTGCACTTATCAGTCACGTACAGTCACTAGGGAAGACTACATTGATTATCGAGCACGATATCAACTTCGTGCAGAGTTTTAGCAAGCGGGTGCTCGTTCTTGATCAGGGCCGGGTTATTCTTGATGACACCCCTGAGAATGTTCGAAAGAACGAGCTGCTTCAGGAGATTTATTTCGGTAAGTAGCGTAGCTCAGCAGCAAGAACCATATGGAGCACGTTGCCTAAATGCCTGCATTGGCAGTGTTTTTTTCTCGGCGGTAGCCGTTTCGCCGCTGCACGGAACAATCCACTTTAGTGGCTCATCGACGGAATTAGTGGGTAGTAGCGGGGCAGAGCTACGGCATAACCCGCTGAGTTTCCAGCTAAAAACGTCCACGAGCAGGTGCACGTGAACGGCCCGATATCATCAAAAAGCACCCACTAAAAACGTCGAAGACCCACTTTAGTTTTTACCCCTACCTGCCGATGTACCTATCGGTATGGGTATTCATGGGGGGACTCGCCAGTGTTTTTACTTACCATCAGAGCGTTTGCTCGTATGAGTCGTAGGCCGGCAGCAGCAATTGTGGCGTGCATCGCCATGGCGATTATGTCACCAGTTTCGGCCCAGATTCCCGGTGGCGGTGAGGATGGTGCACCGACCGGCCCGGGTACGACTATCCCTGTTGAACGCCGCGAGTGTCCCTATTTCAAATGGCAGTCGAAGATGATCGGCTGGAAGAGTTGGGCGAATATCTTCACCGTAACAGCCGGATCTCGCCAGGAATACTACCTCGATATGTGGCGCGAGTTCTTCTCCGATATGGGCCTTACATGGAAGCCAGTCGAGAGTACGGTTTCATCGATCCTTAAAACTAAAGATAAGGTCGTGTATGAGTGCGCCGATGGGGTTGATAACGATGGCGATGGAGCTGTCGACCTCAAGGATCTCAATTGTGTGAATGTATACGACGCATCCGAGTCGGGCACTCCAACAGAGTGTAACGATGGTATCGATAACGATGGAGACGGGGGCGTCGACTACAACGGCGCCGGCGGTAAGCCGGCCGATCTCTCGTGCGCCGGTTCGAGCCAGACGAAAAAGGAGACCAATGGGGCGCAGCGACAGTGCCAAGACAAGAGCGATAATGACGGCGATGGACTCATCGATATGGCCGATCCAGGGTGCTCTGATCCGCAGGACCATAGTGAGGTAGATGGTACAACCCAGTGTCAGGATGGTCTCGATAACGATGGGGACGGAGTCTCTGATAGCAAAGATCCCGGATGTTTCGATGCAAAAGGCAAGTATGTAAAAACTGGGAACAGCGAGGCCGGTGCGAGCCCGCAGTGCTCGGATGGTATTGATAATGATGGCGATGGTCGAATCGATTGGAAGGAGGACGCGCATTGCGCGGATGCCGCCGATAATGATGAGCGTGGCCCAGCCGCGGCATGTGCAAATGGCAAAGATGATGACAAGGATGGTCTCATCGATATGAGGGATCCCGGGTGTTTGAACTCTGCTGATTCATCAGAGGTTGGAGGCGGGGGAGTTGCTCTTCCTCCAGCGTGTAGCGACGGCGCCGATAATGATGGTGATGGCGCGCGGGATTTCCCCGCTGACAAGGGCTGTGCCAGCGCGAAGGATACAAACGAAGGTGACGTTCTGAGCGTGTGTCAAAACGGTAAAGATGACGATGGAGATGGTTTTGTCGACTACCCGGCGGATCTCGGTTGTCGCTCTAGTCAAGACACTACCGAGGCAGCATCGAAGCAGCAGTGTCAAAACGGAAAAGACGATGATGGTGATGGGCTCATCGATGATCGAGATCCAGGCTGTCAGGGGCCGCAGGACAACACGGAAAATAGTGGAACGACGGCATGTCAGGATGGCAGAGATAACGATGGCGATGGCGCGGTTGATTTCCCCAATGATTTTGGATGCTCATCGAAGTCCGATACCGATGAGGGGAATGTGCTCGCGTTGTGTCAGAACGGTAAAGATGATGATGGTGACGGAGCGATCGATTTTCCGGCAGATCGAGGGTGCGTGAGCCCGCAGGGAAATGTCGAGCGAAATCCGGATCCCAAAAAGCGCATGCAGTGCGAAAATGGAATTGATGATGACAAAGATGGCTTCATCGATTCGGCCGATCCTGCCTGTGACGACCCCCAAGACAACCTTGAGGCAGGAATTACCGAGAGCGCCAAAGAGGAGCAGCTTGGAAAGTACCTGACAGACTACGTAAAGAGTCTCGTGGCGGCTGACGCGCCACTTCCGCCAGGGCAGGCGCCGCTATCTTCGGAGAAGAGAGAGGAGATACTAGCGGCACTAGGGGAGACAACTGAGCAAGCTGGCGCTCTTGGTGCCTGCTATGGTAAGGAGCTGGAATATGCGCGTGAGTTTGCGAAGCGCAGTGTTCTGTGTACCGGTAATGCCAATCACTTCGACGATGGTTTTCAGTATTGGTTTGTCCTGGGCGATCCCAAGGTTAAGGCCAGCGGATGTTGGAAAGTAGCGCAGGATTGGATGAAGAAGACTTACGGCGTCACGGGCTCAGCGCTGTCGGCGGGTGGACGGAAGGTTGGTGCTGTCGATCGCCTCTTCTACTTCACAGATACGTGCGAGCCGGTGATGAATCCCGACACGATAAAAACAATTACGACGGACTGCCAAGGAAAGCTACTCGGAGAAGAGACGTTTCTCTGGTACGGAACGCCTATCTCCCTCATCTGGGATCATGATGAAACAAGCGAGCAAGCAGTTCCGACCCTGGTGAACTTTCCGCTAGCGCTCGATAAGCCTGGCGCATACTGGGTGTGGCGCGCATCGTCGGCTGCTCCGCTGTTGGTGTACGACCCGGGCCATACGGGGCGCATCTCCTCGGCGACGCAGCTCTTTGGGCATTGGACCTTCGGCGGGCAGCGCGTGGCGAGCCTTGTAGGGGGCGCAGCACAGCAGTGGCCGCACGGCTATGCAGCCCTTGCCACACTGGATAGTGATGGCGACCGGGAGGTCAGTGGAGAAGAGCTACGTGACCTGGGCCTCTGGTTCGATGCCAATCAGAATGGAATTTCGGAGGAGGGCGAGGTGAAGCCACTTGTCTCAACAGGGGTTACCCATCTCTACCTACCAGAGAATCCCAGGTACGATCCATCTCGAGATATTGAGGTGATACGTGGCTATCGTCGCGAGGTGAACGGCCGTGTGAAGGTTGGTAAAAGCGTCGACTGGACCGCTCGTGGGTCAGTGGGGGCTGCAGCGATTATGGGCACTGACATCTCGGGTGGTTCACCAATACCTACCTATGCGAAAGAGGTTGACCTGGAGGAGGAGCCAGCAGAGCTTTCCTATGATGTGCGTCGTGCCTTCGAGGACCATGTGCGGGGCGGATGGAGGTGGAAGATGAAGAGTGTTGCCGGCCTTGATCCCGCCCTCGGAGGAATGTTCGTGTTCGATCGCCAGGGTGACGAGGGCCACGCAGGTTTTGCGATGACGGATGCTCCGGTAGCAGGAGCTGGCTCGATCGGTCGAATCGGTATCAGGGACAACTTTACGTGGGAGATCGTTTCCCCCGGCGAGGTGTCGTTCACCGTTGTAAAGACTCCTAGTGTCAAATTACGAAATACGGCCACGCTCTCGGCTGACGGAAGGACTATGCACGGCGAGACCGTAGGGGAGGAGCGGGGGCAGCCTTCAATCCGCTATCGCTGGACTGCCTTCAAGGAATCGATGCAGGGCTCTGCGCAGTAGTCAGGGGGAGAAAGCTGAAGTAGGCTTCCCTTTATATGTCTGCATCGAATTCATCGTATGACGTCATTGTCGTTGGTTTAGGCGCTATGGGCGCAGCGACCACCTATCAACTTGCTCGGCGAGGGGCTCGAGTGGTTGGTATCGATCGGTATGCGCCGCCGCACACATACGGTTCATCACACGGGGACACGCGAATTACCCGACTCGCGATTGGTGAGGGTGACTTCTATGTTCCGTTTGCGCTGCGGTCTCACGAGATATGGCGTGAACTAGAAGAGGTGAGTTCGGAACCTCTGCTTCACCAGGTTGGCGGACTCGTTATTGGGAGCACCGCCCAGCAGACGTCTTTTCACGGAAAATCCGGATTTCTGGACACAACTATCCAAGCAGCAGGAAGATTTGGAATTGAACACGAACTCCTTACTGCTCAAGAGATTCGGACTCGTTTTCCGCAGTTTCTCGTCCCCGAGGACGCTGCCGGGTATTTTGAGCGGGATGCGGGATACGTTCGCCCCGAGGCGTGTGTTCGGGCGCAGTTAGCTGCCGCCAAGCGACACGGCGCGGAGCTCCGCGTGAATGACGAGGTGCTTGAGATAGCCCCATTACAAACTGGCGGCGTGCGAGTTCGCACGGCGACATCGACACTGCACGCACAGCAGGTGGTAGTGAGCGTTGGTGCCTGGATTAAGAAATTGATTCCGCAGTGTGCGATGCACTTTCGAGTTACACGGCAAGTTCTGTGTTGGTTTTCGTGTGGTAATGATTATCCGGTCTTCTCTCAAGACCGGAGCCCTGTGTTTATATGGGCGTTAGATGAAGCGACTGACCTATATGGTTTTCCTGCTATCGATGGGCCGCATGGAGGCGTCAAGGTTGCTGCATCGGCGTATGCAGCAGATGTCGATCCCGATGCGGTAGAGCGGAGAGTGAGTGATGAGGAGCTACGTGCGATATACGATCGCTGCGTGCGAGGTAAAATTGCCTTTCTTGAGGAGGCCTGCGTGCGGTATGCAACGTGCCTGTACACTGTTACTCCTGATTCCGACTTTGTTATCGATCGCCTACCCGATGCTCCGCAGATCACCATAGTCTCTCCCTGCTCAGGCCACGGGTTCAAACACTCCGCTGCGGTTGGTGAGTCAGTAGCGGAGCTCGTGCTTGGAATCCCAGTGACGCGAGACCTCTCACGCTTTTCGCTGGCCCGTCTCGGACGCTAACTCTCAAGCAGATTTGGGGCTCTAACTGCCCAGCAATGCAGTGTTTAATACATGCCTTGAAGCAAAGTGCCTCTAACCTCGGATCTATCAGGGTGATGAAAAAAGACTTCCTGTTGCGCATTTCGATAGTTTGACTGCAAATTCGTTGGAGTCGCCGAAAAAATCCTCAACGTATCGCAGAGGATACGCCTCCGGTTTTTTCGTCGTCTCCGCCTTGTTTCGTCAAAACTCTCAAAATGCTCACTACGGAACCTTTTCTCACCACCCTGCTATCAGGGTGCTCGTAATGCTGTGTCGTGAGGTAGCTATGAACGTACGTGGTCTCCGGATATTCTCGTTGCTGGGTCTTGCTCTTCTAACTGGATGTATGGCCGCCCCGACCCCTCCCGTGGGCGATCATTCGCTCGACCGGGTGAGTGGCTTGGAGAGTCTTGGAGGGATGTCTACCTCTCAGTATCACTCTGCGATAGAGGTTGCCTACCTTGATGGTCAGCTCACCAAGGAGGAGGCTGCAAAAGCCCACCGTCAGCTCGATCGACAGGGGCTGTAATTCACCCTTGGTGAACGTTTACTTCGTTTCCGGCTTTGACGCTTCGATAATCGCGATAGGGCGTATCACCTTTGTTAACGTCGCCTCGGTGGCCGATATCTTTGCATACAAAAGAACGATCAGGACTGCACCGCAGCTAAAGGTCATATAGGTGACGAGATCTGTTCCTCGTCCAACGCCGATGGCATTGGCGACGACGCTCGTAATGTTTGGAAACGTGATCGCGACGAGCGCCAGGACAAGCATACCCAGCGCCAAAAAGCGGTCACGTACGCGCGAGCGAAATGACGAGAGGTAGATAGTGAATCCTAGTATGAAGCAGCCCGCAAGGAGGCCTTGAATGATCATTGGGCCAGCCTCCCCGTCAGCGATTCCCAGATAATATTGAAGGAATTGAAGAGACTTTGTCCCTTGGCGAGAGAGTACTCGGTGTACCGAATAGTCACCGGAATCTCGGTGACTCGCAGTTTTGCGGAAGAGAGCCACGATACTATCTCGCTTGCATGAGCCATCCGATTCTGTCGGATGTCGAGGGCAAGTGCGGCCTTCCGCGAGAAACAACGAAACCCATTGTGGGCATCCGTAAGAGACAGTCCGCCTGTTATGCGAGTAAGGAAAGCCGCAAACTGAAGTACTCGTCGGCGGACTGGCGGAACCCTTCGCGCAGAGGCCTCGTGAAGGAAGCGAGATCCGAGCACCGCATCGGCGTGTCCAGAGATTACCGGCGCGCAGATTGCGGCGAGATCCTCTGGATCATGTTGTCCGTCTGCGTCGAAGGTTACAACGAAATCAGCCCCCTGCCGGAGAGCGTAGTCTATCCCAGTCTGTAGGGCAGCGCCTTGGCCGAGATTGATGACGTGCCGACATACGTGGGCTTTTGCCTGTTGAGCACGCGCCGCCGTGGCATCCGAAGAGCAATCATCGACGACGACCACGTCGTAGCCACGCTCTCGCACCTCAGAGACAACTTCAAAGATCTTTGTCTCTTCATTGAACGCTGCGATGACAATCCATCCCTTCATTGAATCTCTCTCTCCAGCCGGACAGTAGCTCCGGCTACCGTCAGGGGATCCTATCCGGTTTCAGGTGCTTAGTCCAAAGTCGTTTCGGTGAGATAAGGATTTGTGGAGTAATCTAGGCCTCTTAGCAACCCTCTCGATGAATGTAACGGCCGAGCCACTATCCTTCATACCATCAGTGAAGGTCTGAATGTTTCAGGCCGGTTTCGGGCTCTGTGGTTTTCTAAAGCGTTGTAGTTGAGGTTCTGAATATGTTTGATAATCGCCCCCTTCAGCAGACACGTATGCAGGATCAAGCAACTCCTACTGACACCCGCCCCGGTCCCCGTGAAGCGTTGGATGCCCTTGGTGGCGTTGCACAAGGCGTCGCTAATCTTTTGGACCCAGATAGCAATCCTATGGAGGAGGCCGGGAAGATATTCGTTGGCCTCGCAATGGCGGGTGCTGGACTTCCTGGTGGTCCTCGGGGTGTGGCCAGAGAGCTTATGAGACGGGCCTTTGACAAGTAGTGGCTTCGCGCACTTCTAAAGCTCGATAATCCCTAGCGCGCCTCGTACCTGTTTAAGAGTTTGTTGTGCAATCGCCCGTGCGCGCTCGCTACCTCTGGCGAGGATGCGCTTTACCTCACCTGGATCCTTCGCATACTCAGCGCGGCGCTGTCGGATAGGCTCCAAGAACGCCTCAAGGACATCGATGAGGCGCGCTTTGACCGTGCCATCTGCCAGACCTCCGCGTGAATAGTGTTCTTTGAGTCGTGCCACCTCCGCCGTATCAGGATCAAATAGATCTAAATACGCGAATACCGCATTGCCCTCGACCTTACCGGGATCCTCCACGCGAATGTGATTCGGATCGGTGAACATGCTTTTTACCTTCTTTGAAACCACATTCGATGGATCTGAGAGATAGATGGCGTTTCCAAGGGATTTGCTCATCTTTGAGCTCCCGTCTATTCCAGGAAGCAATCCAGAAGATGGTGTCAGGGCGCGACACTCGTGGAGGATTGATGATTTGTAGAGGCGATTAAATGTGCGAACGATGTCGTTCGACAACTCCAATATGGGGACTTGATCTTCGCCGACCGGAACAAGGGTTGCCTGAAATTGGGCGACATCTGCCGCTTGGCTCACAGGATAGGTCCAGAATCCTGCGGGTATCCCATCGCCGAATCCGCGTTGTTGAATTTCGTTCTTTACGGTGGGGTTTCGAGAGAGCCTGCCAACGCTGACTAGGTTTAAAAAATACATCGTCAGTTCGGCCGTCTCAGGAACCGCCGATTGAAGATAAATAGTCGACTTCTCGGGTGATATTCCGACAGCGAGATAATCCATCATGACTTCGAGTACGTTGTCCCGAACCTTGTGCGGATTCTCGGCGTTGTCGGTGAGAGCTTGCATATCCGCAATAAGAACGTACTGCGTACATACGTGTTGCAACTCTGCGCGAGCTTTGAGGGAGCCAACATAGTGACCTACATGTAACGGGCCGGTCGGGCGATCCCCGGTGAGGATGATATCCTTGGACGTTACGGAGTCTCGAGAGGTGATGATCTTCGATGCTGCACGCTCGCTCATATCGGTAGCAGATACCACGGGCCAGGGCGACTTGAATACTGACGAGGATTCAAACGTCTATCATTGAGTGTGTCCATGAGCAGGGGGTTGTACAAACTCTCTGTTAGGGCGTAAGGATTTGAAGTCATTGACGCTGAGAGCTTGTAGCTGCCCCCTTGGGCTCCTTCCTCGCGCGCTCAGCGCACTGAATTGACTCCCTAGGGCGTCCTTGTTACTTTCGCGAGTAGCTCACAACAAACGGCTAATGTAACGGATTCAAAGCACTTTATGACACTTCGTTCGTCCCTACGCCTCACCATCGCTACTGTTGCTACGCTCCTCACGGCCGGCTCGGCAAACGTTCATGCTATTGAAATACCAGCGGCTCAATGTAATGAGAGCGTTTTTAAGCCTTGTATCTGCCCAAGGGCAGTTCCAGCCGATGTAAAGTATCGGCCTCGCTTGGCCGCATGCGGCGGTAATGCTGCTGTCATCTTAGAGGGTGAGTGGGCGGCTGCGTTCAGTGTGGTGCTTCGTGATCGCCAGAATCGGGATCGCTATCCATCCTTTGGCTACAACGGATGCACGAAGGCAGAAGCCGGTGGGGTTGCGCCAGCAAACCGATGTAGCGCCTTTAAGGTTCAGCGTAAGATCCGTACGGCGACCGGAGTTATCCACTGCTTCGGCAACAAGGGAACTGACAAGATCCTGGCCAAGGCGAGCCGACTCACCGTTAAGCTAAAAGATGTACCCACATCCTCACAGGATCCGTTGGCTCGAATCTGCTTGAACGGTTTTAGTCCTAGAAAGTCCTTGAACTAAGAGCGGGGGGCGTACGCACCCTGCCAGGCTGGCGAACGATACGGTGTAGTTCCCCTCCCGATAGTTGACTGCGCTCTATGCCAAGGCATCGGCAGACAAGGCAACGTCGTTGGAGGCGCCGACAAAATCCTTAGCGTATTTAGAGGGATACGTTGCCGGTTTTTTCGTCGTCTCCACGCCGGGCCGTCAAAACTCTCAATATGCTCTCGACCGAACCATTTGCCACCACTCTCCTAAAGTGCCCAGCCCTACATGCCGTTAGCTGATCTGTAGTGATTACTACGGGGAGGAGTAACGATGTCAGATGGAAGACAGCAGGTGGCTCACGCCACAAAGGCTCGACACAGGGAGTTGGCATCCGGGGCGCGTGTGCTTCCGAATCTCTTTCTCCGCTCCCTCACGATGCTGGGGCTCCTTTATGGTGCATTGACGCTGCTCCTCATCACGGCAGTTGAGCTGGGCGTTCTCAGTGGCACGGGAGCTCTGTTGTTTGGGCTTACCTTTACCGTACTCCAATTCCTCTTCGGCCCGTGGATCCTCGACCTGACCCTGCGGCTCCTCTACACAGCACGGTGGGTCAATAAGGAGGAGCTACCCGAGCACCTCCAGCGCTTTGTCCAAAAGGTCTGCGATGATGAGGGGATTCGCTTTCCGAGCTTCGCCATCATCGATGATGGTGCTCCGCAGGCGTTTACGTATGGCCACTATCCGAGCAACGCCCGCATCGTAATCAGTCGAGGCACCCTCTCTCTCTTATCTCCGGCGGAGAGCGAGGCCGTTGTGGCTCACGAATTGGGACACGTGTGTCATTGGGACATGGTTGTGATGACGATCGCGCAGGTAATCCCGTTGATTGCCTATGCGCTTTATCGAGCGGCGAGTAACCTGAGTGATGACGATAGAAAGGGGCGATCCGCAACCGCTGTGATCGCCTTTGGCGCATACGTTGTCTACATCGCAAGCGAGTTGGTAGTGCTGTGGTTTAGTAGAGTTCGGGAATACTATGCGGATCAATTCGCGGGCGAAAAAACGAGAGATCCGAACGCGCTCGCCCGTGCTCTGGTGACGATAGGATATGGATTA
>JBIIYC010000260.1:0-3230 GCA_044347025.1 Bdellovibrionota bacterium | reverse complement strand
ATTAAATGATCTCGAATCCTTTCCTCCCGAACATCGCCAAGCCGTGCTTGATATCCGGCAGGTTTTGCTTGTAACAAAATTTTCGATGCGTCAGATGAACGAAGCCTACCCGGGGCTTCCCCCCGACTCTGCCGCAAAGACCATAGATCTTGTGAGTCGTCCCGGCGCATCTGTCGTGCTCCTCAAAGGACGAGATCCCACTGATAGCACCAACACAACCAGTGTACTTGGGTATGGCATAGTTATTAAAGGCAAAGAGAACTTCCCTGATGCAGAACACATTCCCGAGTACCTTATGAAGGGCGAGTGTAGTCACCGAGTAATCCGACTGTTCGTAACTGATATAGCGCGTGAGCAGCTTCCGCCTGGAGATGGATTCTCGCGCATGATTGAGACGATTAAAAGTATCTGTGAAGGTGGGCCGGTCATTGGAATGGTTCTTACTGATATCGTTCCGATGGAGGCTACTGGACTCGCCTTGGAGAGAAAGCAAATCTGGCTTGAGGCACAGAAAGCTTTAGAGAAGCGAGGATTCGAGGATTCCGGCGAGAATATCACGGAGGTTATCAATCATGACGGTAAGCCAACCGTTGCAATCCCGTTTCGATGGTATGTATGGCCGCCGATATCGGACTCTGGTCGAGAGCTCTATCGTCGACATCAGGAACGCTTCCGCATGCTTGAAGTGCGACAGCGAGAGCGCCTGGCAGGTATCCTCCCGACACTACCGCTCGCGGGTGGAATTATTCAGTATGCTGGGAGTGCCAGCGATGCATTTGATGTGGCATATCAATTCGCTGGAAATCTAATCCATGCTCAGCTCTTTGATGCAAGTCAGCGCGGCGCCAACCGGCGTGGGCGTCGGCCCAATCTTGTGTATCCCAAGGATGCAAAAACCCAAGCGAGTCTTCCAGCTGGTGTGGTTGATACAGTCATCTTGAACGGTATTATCCCCGATGTCACTGCGAACGACCGCTCCGCGGAGAGCCGTCAGCAGCGTCTAGACGACTTCCTTCGAGTAGAAAAAGAGGCCATCCGTCCCGGCGGTTTATTGGTAATTCGCGATACGGTGCAGAGTGGCTTGAGCGGGGAGTTGATACTCCGTCTCGATTCAGCTCGTACGCAACCATGGAGTCAGGGGCGCACGATCTCCGAGCTGTTTCAAGAGTTCGTTGCAACCCGATGCGAGGCGCATATTCAGGACTCGGAGTGGAATCGGGTTATTGTGCGTGGTGAGCACGAGGGAATGACGGAGTTCTCGGCTCCAGCCGCGATTGTGCATGAATTCATGGCCAAGTTCCCATACGTTTCGGATTGGGAGACGGAGCGAAAACGTCCCTACACGCAGCACTCAGTCGAGGAGCGGATTGAACAGGTGCGCCGGGATGGATTCAGGCTCGTGTATGCTGGCCCAGAGCAGAGCACGTATGTGCGGCGGCAGTATCGGGATGGATTAGTTGAGATTCACGATCGAGCCGGACGTCCCCATGATCTTCCACCAAGCAACTTTCTTGCGATTGCCCAAAAGGTCGGGCATGACGAGGGCCTGGGATTCTCTGTCGGTCCGGAGCTTCCCTTTGCTGATAAACGCTTCGTCGAGGTTAAACGCTACGAGCGCCTCGACTCTTTACATGGCAGCGTTGTTGGTTTTCGCGAAGTGGCGAGTCGACCGAACGTAACGCTTGATATTATTCCGTATAGCGTAGCGCATGGACGCCTATTTGTATGTGGTCGCATGTATCCGCGTCCATTGACGATCGTGCACCCGAACCTCGATGGATCCGTGCATGGAGGATATCTCACCGAGCAGCTCGCCACTATTGTTGCGAGAGAGAAGCTCGACAGCGCTCTTGGTGCTGCAATCACCGCCGCTGAGTTTCTCGGGGACAAAAATCTTGCTGCTGCATCTGAGATAGAGGCTGTTGGTCACACCTCGCGGTATTTCGTGAGAGCAGATACGGTCGATGAGGAAGTGGTTGCGACAGCCGTGCTTGTCCCGGATCTCTCCCCTGTAGATCGAGTTGTTGTTGATCCTAAGAATATCTTTGGAGGCCGCTACACCGTTCGAACCTTCGATGCGGTCACGGTGCTACAGGGGCAACAGACGGGCTTCTCGGAGGACCCTCGCCTGGAGCGAAAGATCTACCAACTCTTACGGGGGCATTCTTTGTCCGCAGGTCCCTGGCTCGGCGATTCGGTGTCGTTGATGGTGCAGGAAGGGAATATGATGCACGTATCCAGTGCCGCAGCAGTACGGAATCCTCCCGAACGCCAGGTGTTTCGGTTGGCCGCGGATCAGGAGTGCTCATTCCTCTCGGCCCACCGCCGAGAGTTCTCCGAGACCATGGCAGATAGCCAACGTGAGGGACGTAGTTCAGTACTTGAGTATGTTGAGCCACATCCATCGACGGGGCTTGGTCATGAATCTCTGGCTGTGCTTCCGATAGCCTTACGTTCCCAACCGCATGGAGACCCCGAGGTTGTTGTTGGACTTGAGGTAAAGGATCTTCCTGCTGCACAAGAGCGCTTAGGTTCAAGCGCGATGATAACTGTTCCGACGACACGAGTTCCGCTTGGTGTCGATAGCGTGCGAGGAGCTCGGGCACATGCTGCCGAGCGGTTGCGAGCGAATTTCGGTATTGAGTCGCTGGCCGTACAGTCCCTGGGTGGTAAGTACGTCGTGTCTCCCGGTGTTACGCCAGAGGTAGTATATCCGACGATCGTCGAGGTGGATCTGAAGAGATCGCGAACAGATTCACTGCTCTGGGTCCCTCTACGAGATCTGATTCCGCATATTTCAGAGCTCCACTGCGGACAGGCGATAACGCTTCTCTATCGGGTGGCGCACATGTTGGGAATGCTTGAGAGCTAGCAGGGGGGTGAAAAAAGGTTCCGTTGTGACCATTTTGAGAGTTTTGCCGAAACAAGACGGAGACGATGAAAAAACCGGAAGCGTATCCTCTGAGATACGTTGAGGATGTTTTCGGCTGCTCCAACGAAGTTGCGGTCAAACTATCGAAATGCGCACCAGGAAGTCTTTTTCACTATCCTGCTGGTCCTACTGGGCTAATGAATCTTCAGGTTCTCAAGATCTTCAGCGATCTCTTGCTCAACTTCCTGACTAAGCTCAGCGCACAGTTCGCTGATCATAGTGAATGCGCGGGAGAGCGAGTCGAGCTCATCACAGGTGAGCTCTACCATCTCAAAGGCCATCTCTTCCTCAGTCAGCT
>JBIIYC010000259.1:0-3233 GCA_044347025.1 Bdellovibrionota bacterium | reverse complement strand
AGGTTGTGCGATGTAGAGGTACCCCTTTGAGATAACATCGTGCATCTGACGATAGAAGAAGGTCAGGAGAAGCGTACGAATATGGCTTCCATCCACGTCGGCATCGGTCATGATCACAACCTTGTGGTACCGAAGCTTACCAACATCAAAATCTCCGGGCCCAATTCCAGTACCGAGAGCTGTGATGAGGACTCGAATCTCTTCAAATGAGAGCATCTTGTCGAAGCGAGCTTTTTCCACGTTCAAGATCTTACCCTTGAGGGGCAAGATAGCTTGGTTCTTCTTGTCTCGGCCCTGCTTAGCAGAACCACCCGCGGACTCTCCCTCGACGATGAATATCTCTGCTTCCTCTGGGTTCTCATTCTGGCAATCCGCGAGCTTTCCTGGAAGGGCCGCACTATCAAGGGCTCCCTTACGGCGGACAAGCTCTCGCGCCTTGCGCGCCGCTTCTCGAGCGCGCGCAGCCTCAAGGGATTTATTCACGATCGCCTTTGCAATCGCTGGATTCTCCTCGAAATACTTCGCGAGCGCCTCTCCGGCTACCTGCTCAACAAAGCCCTTAACTTCACTGTTTCCAAGCTTTGACTTCGTCTGTCCTTCGAACTGAGGCTCTGGGATCTTTGCGCTGATAACAGCAACAAGTCCTTCGCGGGTATCATCGCCCTGGATGCCTTCGCCGAATCCCTTCAAGAGATCGTTCTTGTTTGCGTAGTTGTTCAGGGTACGAGTGAGCGCTGCCTTGAAACCAACTAAGTGAGTTCCACCCTCCGGCGTGTTGATGTTGTTTGCGTAGGTAAAGATCGTCTCTTGGTACTCAGAGTTGTACTGGAGTGCGATATCAACACTGGTTCCCTCGCGCTTTGCCGATATGAAGATCGGCTCTGGAAAGAGTGGGCTCTTTGATTTGTTGATAAAGGTAACAAAGCTCTTGATACCACCCTCGAAGTAGAACTCCTGCTCCTTATCGGTTCGCTCATCAACAAGCGTGAACCGGAGACCCGCATTCAAGAATGCAAGCTCACGAACGCGGTGCGCGATCGTGTCATACGTGAAACCTTTGTGCTCCGAGAAGATGGTATGGTCTGGATAAAATGTAACCTTAGTTCCAGTTCCCTCGGCTTCGCCAATAACTTTCAGAGCTTCAACAGGATCGCCGCGCCGGAACTCCATCGCGTGAAGCTTGCCGTTCTGCTTTACCTCGACCTTCAACCACTCAGAGAGTGCGTTTACGACCGATACACCTACACCGTGGAGTCCGCCGGAAACTTTGTACGCTTCCTTCTCAAACTTTCCACCGGCATGAAGCTTTGTCATCACAACCTGCACTCCACTCACACCCTCTGTTGGATGGATGCTTGTTGGAATGCCACGACCGTTATCTTCAACTGAAACAGATCCGTTTGTGTGAATGATCACTTTGATCGCTGTGCAGTATCCAGCCAACGACTCATCAACAGAGTTGTCGATAACCTCCCACACAAGATGGTGATACCCGCGGTAGAACGTGTCACCGATGTACATCGCTGGCCGCTTTCGAACGGCTTCGAGCCCTTCAAGGATCTTAATCTGCCCCGCGTCATAGACGAGGTCAGTTGGCTGGGTTTCTGGCGCTGTACTCATGTAACTTCCTCCACAAAGGGATAACTGCAACATTTTAGGCTAGTTAGATCCATTTGGTAAAGACCAAACCTTTTTTGATTGAGGGCCGCAACTATTTGGTTTTATTGCATTTTCCCATGCTCCTGAAACGCTCGCCTCCGGCATCTAGAAACAGGCACTTGGGAGAGTTATTACCGGCTGTGGAGAGTTCCGGTAGAACTATCGCAACATGTTGATATATCAAGACAAAACAACGCCCGCCTCAACTCTGAGTAGCACCAGCTCCGAGGAGCTCGAAAGAGGGGAGGGGGGAGTGGTGGTACCGGTAACGATAATTTGTCGCTCTTTTTTGATAAGAGCCCCGAAAAGACGCTCTGACCGAGCGCTATCAAGCTCCGAATCGACATCATCGAGGATAATAATCGGCGACTCGCCGAGCCTATCTTCGAGGAGGTCGATAACCCCAAGCTTCAGCGATAGCACCGCGCTTCTGGTTTGCCCCTGCGATGCGAACGCCCGACAGTCGACCCCTTGGAGCGAGATCGCCACATCATCCCGGTGTGGCCCGTACACCGTCGAACGCATCGCCAGCTCTCGAGATGCCGCTCGCTCAAACCCCGCAGCAATTCGGTCAAGCGACACCTCGCCGTCCGCCCCGATGCACTCCGACTCAAGGGTGAGCTCGAGCTGCCCATCGCTGCCGGCGAACTCTGCGTGAAAGCGGCGCGCCTTTTCACATAGAGATTGCAGAAAGTTACGCCGATTCTCCACAACTTTTCCACCGTACTCTGTGAGTAACTCATTCCAGGGACGAAGCTGCGCCAGATCAACTCCGGGAGTCTTGAGGAGCGCTGCCTTGCTCGCCAGAGCCCGCTGGTAGGCCATCAGCGTGTTTAAAAAGGATGGCTGCACATCGACCATGTGTCGATCGAGAAACTTCCTACGGTTCGACGGAGAGCCCTTGATGAGGGAGAGGTCTGTTGGGGAAAAGGCAACAACCGAACACGCCTCCACCAGTCCGGCCACCGAGTCCATCGCGGCGCCGTTCTTGTAGGCCGTGCGCTGACCCGGTGAAAATGAGATCCCAAGCTCATCGATACCGGTTTTGTGAACCACGGTGCCAAACACCGAGGACTCCTTCTGCCCCCACTTTAAAAGTTCACTACTGGTGTTGGTCCGAAACGAACGGGATCCCGAGAGGAGGTAGAGTGCTTCAACGAGATTCGTTTTTCCGTTGCCGTTGAGACCGGTCACGTACACCGGCCCGTTGGAGAGGGTTATCGATTGGTCGGCGAGGTTTCTGAAGTTGTAGACTTTGAGTTTTGAAACGTACAAGCGGTGGGCTCCTTGTGGTGCTGAGTATTGCGTGAATACGGGTGAGAGAGAAATAGGGGGACGTTGTCCCAACCGTGTACGACAGAAACAGCTGCCCTTCGACCTCAGCCATACGGGACCACCAACCCCCCGAAAACACGTATGTCTTTTCCTACATCACGCGAGCCCCTCGTCTTACCATACCTATACAGGGTGGTGACAAAAGACTTCCTGTTGCGCATTTCGATAGTTTGACTGCAACTTCGTTGGAGCCGCCGAAAAAATCCTCAACGTATCTCTGCGGATACGCCTCCGGTTTT
>JBIIYC010000085.1:0-11048 GCA_044347025.1 Bdellovibrionota bacterium | reverse complement strand
GAACCTTTTTTTACCACCCTGCTAGAGCTTACTTTGGTGGCAGCTCGTATGCAGTGATTTCTGAGACGAAACCGCACTGATTATGAGCTCCGTCACAGAACGGCTGCTTCTGGGAGGCGCCGCAGCGACACAATGACACCACCGTACGTCCATTCAGGTTAAAAGCAGCACCAGAGGCGTCGCGAATTTCGAAGTTTTCGCCCTCAACACGAATCGAGCCGTTGTTTTTGATGGTAATAATCGTCTTGTTTTCGCTCATCGCTTCTCTATTCCGTTAGTATATACGCGCACCCAGTATCTATCGGGCGCAACAACCCGACAAGTCCCCGAAAGGGCCCGTTCGTGCCCGGGATCGGTTCATCGCTATTCCCTTATATAATTCGCTGGTCGCAAGGAGAACAGATGATTATACTGCCATCCACATCGTCTATCACCCGTACCTCTAAAGTTACCATGCGAAAGATCCTTTTTACCCTCGGCACTGCTACGCTTCTCTCAAGTACCATCGCGCTTGCATCAGAGTCCGTGCGGCAGAACATGCTCTCTCTGCTCTCCGCATTCCGGGGAATTCAGCCGTACTTAGTTGACCAAGATCGTTTTAGCGATCCGGAAAATCGGGAAGAGGTCACCGAGCTCATTCAGGAACTTCGCAAGAACTTCCATCATCTCGATGAGATTCCGACCAGCTACAAAACACTTCCGGGCTTTGCCGAGAACGTGAGGCTCGTCACGGACCTTCTTGATGATAGCTCACGGCGACTCGCCGAGGGGAAAGTGGCATACGCGTGGTGGCGTCTTCGCAAGCTCCCTACCGATTGCTTCAGCTGTCACACCACGTACAAGGTTTCAAGTCACTACTCAAACAAGGATGTTGTCGATCAATCACTCGACGCACTCAATCGGGGGCGATTTCTGCTCGCAACACGCCAATTCGCTGACGCAAAAGTCGCATTTTTGGAGGTGCTTCACGATCCAGAGTACCGGTTTAACTACGATGAGGTGCTCCGCAGCCTGCTCCTGATCACAACTCGCATCAACAAGGATCCAAAGAACGGTATCACCACTTTCAAGGAGATTCTGGCTACCACGAAGCTACCAGAGGAGGACGCGCACGAAGTACAACGCTGGATAGCAGAGCTTACTGCGTGGAGCGAGGAGAAAGGTCCACAGGCACGAAGTGAACTCACGTTCGGTGAACGATTGATCACTCGCGGCTCTGCTGTCTCACCGGATAGCACACAAAACGATGTCGCCCTTCTGCGCGGAACCGCCATCCTTCACGAGCAGCTGGAGCACGGGTCTCTCAAACCTGCCCAACGCTCCCGCGCCCTGTACCTTCTTGGCTATGCATATCTACAACTACCCCTGTTCTTCGCTGAGGATTGGTCAGAGATGTATCTAGAGCGGTGCATCACTGAATTCCCGGGGAGTAAGGACTCGCAATCAGCGTATCGGGCGTATCGAGATCACATGTTGGATGACTATACCGGCACTGGTGGAACCAACATGCCCGCTGAGATACGCCTCCATCTGGAAGATCTCAGGCGCAAGGCCTATGGAGAGCCGGCCGTCGGCGACATGGTCTCGGCTAAATCAAGGTAAGTCCCGTACCAACATTGCCGGCGGGTCATTAGAGTCCGTCACAAGCTGTCCTTGGTGTATCGGAGCGACCTCCGAACCTGGAAGCGGCGCAAGTCCAACTCGTCGTCTTGCCTCGACGCACTCTGAACTACCCGCCGAGAAACGGCGGCACGGACTCGGCCGAGTTTCATACACACCACATCGGTTGTCTGGCTGCAAAAATGGACACCCACTCAAGAAGGGGAGCGGATGAAGTTTAAAATTCCACTCCTCATTCTGTTGCCACTCAGGTAGCTCCATCGCCTCTTCAACGATACGCGGCTCCCGCCGAGCATCGCCGATTGAGACCAGGATCGGAAACGTCCTGCAGCAAGCTCCACAGCAATCACATGATAGGGCTCCCTCTTGGCTCATCGCACTCATCGTATGCAGTTCGTGGCTCCTCGGCCAAGGGGTAAGTTCTGCGCTCGACCGTGTTGCCCCTCACTGCAAGCCTGATCATACAGGATTAAGGCTCCGTTCCTTACCCTGAAGAGGATTTTTACTCATCAGTTCATACATGTGAGTAGGTGCAAGGTGCACGTGAGGAGAGTTCTGGAAGCCGTACACGCAATCAACGGCAGAAGACTCGCCCCCGGTAAACCTCTCCCCTTCCATGTGTGTCAACCGACGGGCGTAACCGCTGTACGATTTCGTAGATAGAGGGCAGGAGTAGCCATGACTGAAACACCAAAGACACCTGAGAAGAAGCCCCGCGGATTCGCGGCGATGGATCCAGCAAAACAACGCGAGATAGCTCGACGTGGCGGGAAGATCGCCCACCTACGAGGCAATGCTCATGAGTTTACCCCCGAGGAGGCGCGTGAAGCCGGTCGCAAAGGGGGGCAATCGGTTAGCAAAGACCGAAAACATATGGCCGAGATCGGCCGCCTTGGAGGCGAGGCGCGCAGCCAGGGACGGGCGGGCGCAGGACCTGAATCACAGCCCCTCGGAGAGCACTAACGAATTCGATCGTAGTGGCGAGGACTCTTTGCTTGGGAGAAACAGGAGAGGTATGGTTGGTGCATGAATGCAGCTCATCTACACCTTCTCCTTGTTCACATCCCTGTTGTGGTAGTTCCGCTCGGATGTATTGTGTTGCTGTGCGGAGTCCGACGTGACTCACTGCCGATAACTCGGACAGCGTTAACTATTCTCCTTGTAGCGAGTCTTATTGCAATACCGACCTTTCTCTCCGGCGGCGAAGCAGAGGAGATCGTCGAGCACCTTCCGGGAATCTCCGAGCACCTTATCGAGGAGCACGAAGAAGCTGCAGACATCGCCCTCTGGTTGACACTCGGCGTTGGCGTTCTGAGCCTGCTATCACTGCTCGCTATCAGAACCGGGGCGGCGCTTGAAAGGACCCTTCTGAGAGCAACCCTCCTTCTCTCGTGCGTTTCCAGTGCTGCCCTCGCATACACGGCCAATGAGGGGGGTAGAATCCGTCATCCCGAGGCATTTTCGGCGGAACAACCTACCGAAGAGAATAAGGACCACGATTAGGTCAGCTAGCAGGGTGGGGAGAAAAGACTTTCCGTTCCGTATTTCGATAGTTTGAATACAACTTCGTTGACGTCGCCAAGAAGATCCTCAGTGTAGCTCAGACTTCGGCGATCTCAGTCGACTCGAAGATACGCTCCCCCGTGAACAACTACGGTTCGTCCTCGATCACGGATGCCGCGACGAAGCTTTGGCAAAGTCGGGTCCGTTTTTTTCGTCGTCTTCGCCTGGTTTCCTCAAAACTATCAAACTACGCGGCAGACAATCTCTAGTGTGCGCCTACGAGCTCTGCTCTCTTAGTGGAATCGAAGCGGTTTCTAGCACTGTCAGTGGTCACTTTTCCTCTCTGAGGAGGCTCACCGTGTTCCACTAACACCCTGCGTATACTGTGGCCTCGATATGTACCTCTTTAAAGGAGATGACTATGAACGTAAAAGATCTGATGACTAAAAACCCTGTGACGTGTCTACCGACAGCGAAGCTGAACGAGGTAGCCAAGCTGATGGACGAGAATGATTGTGGCGAAATTCCCGTAATTCGCTCGAAAGACAAACCTGAATTAGTTGGTGTCATTACCGACCGCGATATCTGCTGCAGAGCAGTAGCCCAGGGGAAGAATCCCTCCTCAGTCGCTGTTAGCGAATGCATGTCATCACCCGTATTTACTGTTACTCCAGATGCAGACATCGCCAAGACCTGCAAAACGTTCGAAGAGAAAGAGGTCCGCCGACTTCCAGTCGTAGACAAGAGTAACCACGTCGTTGGAATTCTCTCCCTTGCAGATATCGCAGAGCGAGCCCCCGAGCAGTACGCAAAGGAGATTCTGCGACATGCCGGCAAAGCATCAGGAGCTACGGGAGCGGCAGCGCACTAACAAGATGCGTAACGGGTGGCCACTGTGTATGAGCGACATATCCTTTTTTCGCATTGCCTCATAAAGGATACCTGGTCGTGGACGTGCACGTGAATGCCCGTTGCGTTCCGAAAACACTACCGTCCCGGGGAGACACTCACTAACTAATTGATATAGCCACTTATTAATCACCAACACTGAGCGCGCCATCCTCTTAAGGTATCCGCGGAGCCAGCCGACCTCCCAGTGGGGAGAGGATAATGGGCTCGACGACCGATACCGACAATCCGAGTACACGGCGATGCGCCATCCTCGTCGTTATGGCGCTCATAGCGATCCAGATACTGTGCCACGGTATCCGCTTGGCCTCAGGCCAAATCGAAGCAGAGCCAGCAGGCGAACCCCCTGTGGTTCCATCTCCGACACCAACTCCCACACCGAGTGCTACCGCTACAGCTACGCCGACGAACACCCCAACCACTACCCCGACAGCAACGCCTACTACGCAAACGGAATGCCAATTCTATCGACTCCGCCCCGCGATTCAGGTAGGGGGCGAGATGCGAATTATTTCGCCAGAGATCGTGGACAAGCTCTCCTGCCTTCGAACCTTCATAGGCCCGAATCTTGAGGATTACACAGCGGGGCGAAAGAGTTTCGTCGATGACGCGATGCCATCCCGACTCTTGGCAATAGCCTTGGCTGGACATCCCGATTTCGCCTCCGATACAGCCGCTCAGCAATCACTGTTAGCATTTGCTCGGTATGGAGGAGCGTCCATCCCGGCCAGCCTCATACCGCGCGATGGACGGCGAGTGCAGATCCTCAACCAAGCTCGATACAAGGAGGGTGTAGTGTACGCCGGAGGGGTCTATCTGGACCGCGACTGCAAGGCGCATTACGCGCCCACGCTTGAACCTCAGAATATATGCGGGGATTTTTCGGTGAACTATTGGCTCTCGCCGATCTCACTCCATTTTGGCAACGAGGGTGAATCGACTCCCTCCTGGAAAGTTGTTCGCTTTGAGCTTATTCCCGGGCGACACGATTGGATCACGTGGAAGGCTTCGCGCGAGTGGCCTCTACTCGTATACACCCCAGGCAAGAGTCGAACGCAGCCGAATGGACGCACTCTCTTTGGTTCATGGAGCTTTGGGGGTAAACCGAATGCTCTTCGGCCTGTAGCGCTGCGCAGTTCAAACTCGAACAGCCGAAATCCCTGGGAGCATGGATACCAACCGTTATCGCTCCTGGACGAAAATGCGAACGGCGTCCTTGAAGGAGCCGAGCTTGGCGCGCTCTCCCTCTGGTTTGATAACGACCAAGATGCTGAACTCGATCCGGGAGAGCTACGCAGTGCCGCTTCCAGCGGAGTGACCAAGATATCCGTTCGGCCTGATCAGTTCTTCGATTCAACTCAGGAATGGAGCGCGTCTGTTGGGTATGAGCGCATCGTCAATGGTACCATCGTCACTGGCAAGAGCATCGATTGGACAACGCAAGTATATGCATCGTCCCGCGCCGCCATTGAGCATGCTGGTGCCGATGCCGCTCAAGGCGAGAGCAGCGCGGAGAGCCAGCACGAACTTGCTTCCAACAGTCCAGCAAGACCGATCGGACTAACCGGTATTTGGGCATGGACTCTCCCTGATTCGAAAGCTCCAGCGGGCCTCCTGTTCCTCAACGAACGCGATGGCGCTATCCGCGGATTCTCCGTCATCGAAGAGTTCATGGACCCGGATCGGTCGGGTGGTGCCCGTTCTATCCTGCGATACGCGAATCTGAAGGGCATTGTTAATAGCAAGGACCGGTCCGCCCGATTCGTCCTTCAAACGCCCCTCGGGCAGCAAACAACCTCTGAACTCACCCTAGACGATGCGGGCGCTCTCCGAGGCTCGAGCAAACTCCACCTGATTGGTGGGGCTGTGGGGCCAGCTGCCAACCTCAGCTACAACTGGCGGGCCGTTCGAGTAGGTTCATTCCCCGACCTCCCGGAATAAACAAATTCTGGTAACAACGAAGAATTAGGGTGGAATTCAACCTTCCCCATGCCCTGCCCGTGCCGCAGCTATTGCGCTACCGGGGGGAATCAGTACTCTTCTCAATACTCGAGTTCGCATGAGGCGAACAACGGTTTTGAGAGTACCTTGTGCGACGCCTACTGTTTCTTGTCACCTCACTCCTCTGCGCCCTGGCCCTACCTCCTTTGCACCTTGGCGCACAGGAGTCGGCACCAGTTACACCAACCACCACTCCTGCAGTAATCCTACCGGACAACGACCTTCGCTCTCCGCGATCGACTGTTGCGACGTTTCTGGCGGCAATGGACCCTTCCGATGGAAAGATTGAGATCCAACGAGCGCTCAAAACTCTCGATACCTCTGAGATTCCAGAGCTCGTTCTGCCAGAACGATCAGAGGAAGCCGCCGTTAAATTGTATGCTGCATTAACGCACGTAGATTTTACCCCCGCTAAGGCTCCCTCGACGACCACGCAGGATGCGATTCAACTCACGGATGTTGCGGGCCACGGAATACACCTCGAACGCCAAGGACCAAACTGGCACTTTAGTAAGGTAACCGTTTCCGACATCCCAAATATCTTTCGCGAAATTGAGGGAAACCTCTCGAAGAAAGACATGCGGGAGCTTGCTGACGTTGCTACTCCGTGGCTCGCCATCCGCACGCATATTCCCGAACGCTTAAAAAGCACGACATTTCTCGTCGAGGATTGGCAATGGATCGCGGGACTCCTCGCCATCCTGGTGTTGTTGCTTGTCCATCGCCTTATCATCCTTGTTTTTCGCTGGATCATCATTGCAGCTCTCTCTCCACGATTAGGTCTCCCCCCCACTATCAATCTCCAACCATTAGGACGTCCTGTGGCAGTTGCACTTCTCGCCACAGCGCTTCAACTCTACCTACTCACCATCGATTTACCGATGGACGTCTATACGAAAGCAGTTGAATGGATCTCAACTGTGCGAATCATTGCACTTGCGGTACTCGGGATTTACCTCGTAGAGGTCTTCGGCGAACGTCTCAGTTCTCGCGCCGCAAAAACGCCCTCCACCGTCGACGACATCCTCTATCCACTCGTACAAAAGGCTCTCTGGGTCCTCGTGATCGTCATCGGCATGGCCCAGATCCTCACAGTACACGGCGTTGACGTCTCGGGACTTGTCGCAGGACTAGGACTTGGAGGCTTAGCGTTCGCCCTGGCTGCAAAAGACACGGTAGAAAACATATTTGGTTCCGTCGCTATCCTGCTCGATCAACCGTTCCGAGTCGGTGATGCTATCAACGTCGGCGGCGTCACTGGCACTGTCGAACAGATAGGTCTTCGTTCTACCCGCATCCGCACTCCGGAAAATTCGCTTGTATCGATGCCAAATTCAAAGGTTATCGCTGGTCACGTCGACAACCTCGGCGCCCGGCAATATGTACGAACCAGAATCGTCTTAAATCTCGCCTATGATACATCACCCCAAGCAATTGAAGCGCTGTCTGCTGGCATTCGAGAACTTTTACGCTCGCATCCAAAGTGCAAACGGGACGCTATCGCAGTGTTTTTGAATGAGTTTAATCCAACCAACCTCGGTCTTCTTGTTCAGTTTCATATCTCTGCAAAAGATTGGACTGCGGAGCAAGCAACAAAGGAGCCAATTTTTCTGGCAATCCTCACCCTCGTGCAGGAATTAAAGATCCGCCTTACTGCGACCCCGCAAGAGATTAAGGTTCTTCCACCCGTATCGTCAGACGAGATCAGAGTGATACCAACTTCGGATGGTGCAGTTGAGATCGCACGAAAGATGCCCGTGGGATGGATTCGCGACAACTCTTAACAAAGCACACCCGATAGATGAGTGTGCAGTTCAAGTACTCCTCCCGTCTCCGCGCACTTAGCATAAATTTGAGATCTATCCCCGCTGATATCTCGCTCTTAAATTGCTCACTGCAAGCGCGCGTGGTATCCCTATGATGTCTTACGTTACAAGAACCGAGGAGTTTCTATGACAAACAAACACCATGATTTAGTGCATGAGTTTCCTGAATTTCGCGATCTAATCCACGACCTCAAGGTTAGCGATGCTCACTTTCGCAAAGGCTTCGATCGGTATCACGAGCTCGACCACACAATTCACGCGGCAGAGCAGCGTGCGCAACTTATGTCGGAGCAAGAGGAGGAGAATCTTCGCAAAGAGCGCGCCAAGTTGAAGGACGAGCTCTATGCTGCGCTTGTTGCTGCCAATAAGCAGAGGTGTGCGTAGTATGAGCACGACTATCACCATGCAAGAAGTGATGACTCCAGCGCCACACACTGTGGGCCCAGACCAGTCTCTGGCGATAGCGCTTGAGCTCATGCGCGAACACGACATTCGGCACCTACCCGTTCGTCACGAGGGTCGCATTACCGGTATCCTCTCTGAGAGGGATATCAACTTTGCTCTGCGCGTCGAGAAGGCGAATGCTACAGACCTCACCGTTGAGAGCGCTCTCACACCGGAGGTCTTCTCGGTCTTGCCGAGCACACCACTGGCGGACGTGGCGGCTCGCATGGGGAGTGAGAGGATCGGTTGTGCGCTGATCGAGGATGACCTTGGAAAACTCTTGGGAATCTTCACCGCTGTCGACGCATGTCGAGTCCTCGCTCAACACGTAGGCTAAGTCGGATTCTCTGGTAGCAGCCCCTGCCCCACACCATCTGCGCTTGCAGAGTGTGATCGCATCTGTTCGCTCCAGTATTAGCAGGGTAGTGATTGAATTTTGCAAGCGGCCAGCTTAGTCTCCGACTGCTGTCGGTTCAGCTCCGTTTTGGCATGGTGCGAGATGCTTCACACTGTTCACAAACTACCCAGCGTCGAGGCGTGGCATGCGCTCGAACACGCGTGCGTGCTCCCAGAGATCGCCAAACGAGCCAACAGGGCACTTCATGGAGAAGTGGCGACGAATTACGACTCCCCTCTCGACCTGGAGGAATTTGCACTGCCAGAGCTAGCCGGTACTGAACGACTGACGGCGTGGTCATCAATCGTCGGGCAAGCCCTCACTGAGTATACCAGCGAGGAGTCTTCCTATACGGGCGGGCCACTCTCCAGCACCGAACATCCTTTGGCGATCGGAATAGCCCTACTGCAAGAACGCCTTATGGGGTTTACGGACCTAGGCTTCGCATCGCCGCATGCGCTTGCTGACGCTGCTGCAAGTTGCGCAGAGATTTTCTACTGCATCAATCGATGCGATGAGTATTGGCTCTCTAACGAAGGTCGACTCTCACTGGTCTCGCGAAACATCCACGGCGATATGCATGTTGCGCAAGCACAACTAGGCAGTGAACGGCCTACTCAAGCCCTCACAGAGCTTGCTCAGACAGACCTCTTTGTCCCTCTACACGAATGTCGGGAGCAGCTGACGTTGATTCGGCAAGGAGCGCTACCACCATCTCCGATAGCAACGCTCAATCAGTGGCAGGATTGGTCACCAATGCTGGGCGCACTCCTTATCTTTGCCCGCAAAGTAGGAATGAGTGATATACACGAAATCAAGAACTACCCTACTGTCCTAGAAGAGCTCGACCGCTCAGCAGCAGCAACAGCGGAAGCTATGTTTGGAACGGACATGATGTTTCTACCGTCCTTTGTTCGCGAGCACTCGGTCCTCGACCTAGGTTCACCACTAGTTGAATTTCCCAACACGTTCTGCGCTGGCCCAGGAGAGGATGCCGCCATATACATGGCCGTTTTCTACGACCAAAAACTTTGGTTTCCTCGAACTAATCACCTCACCAAACGCGCACGAGAGGCTGCCTCTCCGGAAAGCTCCTTCGCGGAATGCCTCCGTCAACAGCTCCTTACCGAGCTACAGAACGAGACCTCGGTAAGCGATATCGTGCGCTTCTCTGCAGACGATCTCCCCAACGCCCTGCGAGCTACCTATCGGCTCTTCTGCCGAGATCCTCGCCGAGTGGAGGCGCTTCTGCGGCTCTTTAGCGATCCCGCTGCGCTTGACTACGACTAGTCTCAAACCGACTGCAACTACTTAAACAAACCTGTTCGGAACTCAAAAAACACTGCGGCGCGACGTAGCAGTGTGGCGAAAAACGTTTGGGTCGCGAGCGTTGCAAGAGTTTGGACGAGGCGAGGCGGAAACGATGAAAATCCGTGGGCGTATCCTCTCAAATACCTTGAGGATTTTTTCGGTGGCTCCAACGAAATTGCCTTGCCCGCCGAAGCTTTGGCGGAGAAGGAGCGAAAACTATCGATATGCGCACCAGGACATCATTTTTCACCACCCCGCTCGCATACGAGGCCGAGTCGGAGTATCGTGCCGGTAGGTTTTTTTCATGGCCAGTTGGGTAGAGGCTGTGTCGTTGAAGGTAGCGCTGGTAGTCCGTTTTCGGGCCCCTCGCGCTACTTTCAGCGATGAGAGTTAGCATTGAACGTTCGCGAGTTTGTAGAGATCGGAGCGATCCGACCTCGCTTGTGAACTCAATCCTCAACCCCAATGAACCCAGAACCACAGAGAAAGAAAGAGCCCGGTCGCTCAGGGCTGCGACTGCCCCTACTGGAGCAAACGCTCCACATGGAAAAAATGAAAAGTCAAACCGTCATGCCGTGGCCGGCCATGTCGGCCCTGCAACGTGCCGCCGAACACCTCGGCGGATCGGTTTGGAAAGCAAAAAATAAAAACCAAGCGCGGTGGCTCACTCACTACCATGCATCCGTGTCAGGGCTTAACGCCTTTGACGCGAGGGAGCTGGTAAGTGAGTGGGCAACCTCGGCTGAGAAGATCAACGAGTTCCTCGCAACACGCGGGTTCCCGGCTCTTCAACTTCAGCCGTGGTCGGAATCCGAAGGCAGGTTCGGCATCGCCGCCGTTCAAGAGACCTCTCTTGAGTGGTTGGAAGCCGGCTCTGCTGCGTTCGTTGAACACCGTGGCAGGACCTTCAAAGCGGTCCATCTCACCAAGCGCGCCCAGGTGCGCTTTTGGCATGCACGAGGATTCCCAAACGTTATCGCCGAGATCCCCGTTGTGGGTGATACGGGCGATACCGTTATCGTGACGGAACACCCGGC
>JBIIYC010000258.1:0-3254 GCA_044347025.1 Bdellovibrionota bacterium | reverse complement strand
TGGGTCGAGCGTTTTTGAGTTCATCACGGGGGGAACTTTTCCCGCTAATTCACCCATCAGAGCTTCCATATACTCAAGCTTTTTTAACGCGGGCCATCCTGTGTAGCGCTCCCGCCACTGTGAATTGGGGGTCAACCACACGGCGAAGGTCTCGGCGAAATCCTCATCAGGATGACTCTGTGCATACCAAGCATCGAGATGTAACACGAAGCTCTTGCTGTATGGTCGAGGCGAATAGTACTCGGGATACTCTACCGAGGATTGTCCAAACACCTTGCGCCGCTGCTTTTTAAGTCGCGTTCTAAAGGCGTTTTCGATTGCATGTCCGACCTCATGACGAAGGATCTTGAGACACCACGCCTCATCTCCGCCTTCAACCTCAAAGAGCTGTGATTTCTCGAGCTTCTCCAATCGAGGGTGGGCTAGGTAAAACGGGATAGCGATTCCAGGAATTCCATCCGGTGAGAACCATTCGTCGGAGAGCCAGTAGTGGGGTTGGAACCTCAGATTGCGCGCGTCTAACTCGCTCTGCACCTTTGCAATCCGGCCCTCTAGAACGGTGCCTTGGATCGTAAGGTTGAGGTCGCACATCCTTACCTTCATCAACTCTTCGTCGCTAAGCTCAAGCCACCACAATCCCTCTTTCACTTGCTTGCGCACTGCCGAACCAGACATCGTTCAAACTCCACACATACGCACACCGATCACATCGCGTTGCGAGTCGCTCCCTCTACAGCAGAGCCGCTGTGGCAAGTCAGGTGCGCCGATGGCTCCGGCGCATCAGCAAAGAGATCGCTGAACTTGCGAGGCGGCCGCACAACACCCCTTACTCGTCCGGAAGTTCCATCTAATGCGACGACACGCTCCTGTTGTGAAGCAACTTCGAAGTCGCCCTCACACACTCCATGAATCGTTGACGTCGGACACAGCTCCTGCAAGCCATCACAGAGGTCTGACACAGTCACCACGTACACAACAGCTACTGAGTGGCGACCAGGGGCCACCTGCACCGAATCAAGGCTTGATGATACCGAGGTGCCGTCCACGGCTGCCCTGCGGATATCAATCTCCGTGGAGCCCCGAGCAAATGAAATGGTGGCAACTTCCCCCGGCGGGACCGTCTTGGCCGACTCTGTTTGAACGGTGCAACCCATCAAGAGGACGAAAAGCAGCAGGCCACGACGGGAAAGGATCGGGCACTTCATACTATCCCTCTTCACCTTCCGCAGTTAAGCCTGCCAAGGTTGCATCGCGATACCGAGCGGTACCTTTCACGATAATATCACAGGTTTCGCTCTTTGGGTCGAACACAACGACAGCCTTACCAGCTTCGAGCTGAGTTCGTACGGAGCGCACCTTGCTCTCAAGGGAGTACGCTACCATGCCGTAGTCGGTCCCCTCACGAGTAACAAACTCCTCAATGATGGCGTCCAAAACTTCCGATGAGAGCGAGGTGTGCGGAATGATCATACGAGATCCCGATGCATCGCTGTACAGCAGACTTAGTGGTGGTGGTGTCCTCCTGGACCGTGAGCATGTCCATGAGACAACTCATCAGGCGTTGCTGCGCGCACCTCTACCAATTCGATCTCGAAATGAAGCGGCTCGCCTGCAAGTGGGTGGTTCGCGTCGAGAACAACAACGCTGTCGTTTATCTCGACGATGCGAGCCGGTATCACTTCACCTTCCGGCGATTGAAGTTCAACGATCTCCCCGGCGCCGACTTCGGCTGGGAGAGTCCACTCGCTCTTTGGAACCGAGATAACGAGCTGCTCTTGGCGCTCCCCGTACCCTTCCTTCGCATCGACCGTTACCGAGAACTGGGCTCCAGGAGCCTTACCCAACAGGGCGTTCTCGAGTCCGATCACGATCTGGCCGTAGCCGTGAAGGTATGCAAGTGGATCTGCACCAACTGACGAGTCAAGCACCTGACCCTGTGTATCCTTCAAGGTGTAGTGGAAGGATACCACCATGTTTTTTGCGACGAGATTTACGCTGTCCATCAGAACTCCTTAATTAGTTGAAGACAGCCCTACGTACAAAAGCCTCGCGCTGCCGGTTTTCCAAGGGTACCACAGTTATATGGCGAGGGATACCGCTGCCTTTTGGACAAACCACAGGGCATTTTCCTTATCCTCTTGGACGGTTAGCCCCGATTCCGCCTTACCAAAGGGTGTGCTACTCTAGCGCCCTATGTCAGATATAGCTGTTCACAAAGAGGTAGAGGCTCAGGCCGCCAAGCGCCGGACCTTTGCAATTATTAGCCACCCAGATGCGGGGAAAACTACCCTGACCGAGAAGCTCCTGTTGTACTCGGGCATGATCCACACCGCCGGTCGAGTTCGCGCCCGCAAGGGTGGCAAGGCCACATCTTCGGACTGGATGGCGCTTGAGCAGGAACGTGGAATTTCTGTATCCGCGTCGGCGATGCAGTTCGCTTACAAGAACGCTATCATCAACGTACTCGACACCCCGGGCCACCAAGATTTCAGTGAGGACACCTACAGAACGCTTACTGCAGCCGACAGCGCCGTGATGGTCCTTGATGCTTCAAAGGGCGTTGAGGCTCAAACGCGCAAGCTCTTCGCCGTGTGTAAGATGCAGCGCACCCCTATCCTTACCTTCATCAACAAAATGGATCTTCCGAGCAAGGATCCCCTTGAGCTTCTGCAAGAAGTGGAAGAGGTGCTCGGCATCCTCGCATCTCCAATCAACTGGCCGATCGGCAGTGGGAGCTCGTTCAAGGGAATTGTTTACCCCTCCACACGCGAGGTAGTTCTTTTTACAAAGTCAGAGATGGGCGGCGCGGGCAAAGCGACCTTCGTTTCGATGCACCTCGACGAAGCCGTTTCTTCGGGCGCGATAAGCGCTGAGCAACATCAGCAGCTCACCGAGGAGCTCGATCTTCTCGCGACCGCAGGCAATCCCTTCACGCAAGAGGCCTTCCTTCGAGGCGAGGTGACTCCGGTATTCTTCGGCTCCGCACTTACAAACTTCGGCGTTGAGCCGTTCTTCGACCACTTCACACAACTGGCACCAGCTCCTCATGCATACGATGCGAAAGATAAGAACGGAGAGGAGGTTCAGATCGACCCTGTTCAGCATGAGTTTTCGGCCTACGTGTTTAAGATCCAAGCAAATATGAACCCAAAACACCGCGATAGCATGGCATACATGCGCGTGTGTTCGGGCCGCTTTGAGCGTGACATGGTCGTCAAGCATCACCGGAGCGGCAAAGAACTTCGACTCTCTCG
>JBIIYC010000257.1:0-3255 GCA_044347025.1 Bdellovibrionota bacterium | reverse complement strand
GTTGTTTGATTCGAAAATCTGGTAAACTTTGAGCAGAAATTAGGAATACGATAGAGTCCAGCAAACCATGAGAATTCTAGTAACAACGATCCCGTTTTCTGGGATGAAGATCGACGCCCCAATCTCTCTGGAGGCCCTCAATAACCGCCTACAGGAGGGATCCCATGAGGATTCGGTCGTTTTTGAAGAGGCTCCCATGGCCGATCTTACCCTCACCCGAACCCACGGGGGAGTACTGGTAAAGGGAATAATTTCAGGCAGATGCAGACAAGGGTGCGCCAGCTGTGGCGACCTCGTGCCCCACGAAGCCATGGCAACTATCGACTGGCTCCTCCAAACGACCAGCGACCAGGCAGCTCCCGATGATGAGATCGATGACCCAGGCGTCATCTTCTACGAAGGAGAGCATGTAGACCTCGAAGAGCCCCTTCAAGAGGCGCTCATATTACAGCTCTCCCCGTTTTGGCACCCGCCGCGAGACGCTGCAGACCGATGCACACTGTGCAAGCGAGACTGCTCCGAGCGCTCCTGGCGGGCCAGCGGGGAGAATACCGCAAAGGCGCCCGTCGGTTCGACCACGTCCTCATTCGGCTCCCTGCTACAGGGCGCTTTGAAGAAAGGAAAGAGGTGATCTGTCCCCTTGCAGGTGCGCGAGGTGGACGACGGTGTTTTTTACAAAGGTGCGGCGGCGATCTCCGCCATCTCACGCTCCAGGGTCTTGCGGCTCCAACCCATCGCCTTCTGCACCGCGTCATCGAATGCTAGACCGCGCCGAATTTCTGCGTACACATTCATAAGGGCGCTTAGCCCGCGCCGTTCCACGATAGCCCGGAACTGGAGTGCTGCGTACGCGTAGTCCTCCGCACTTCCAGTGAATCCATGCGGACGTTGAGATAATGCGCGTCGGGCCAATTCTGTGTAGTAGCGCTTTACTTCACCGCGGCGAATCCCACTCGTGAACTCGGCGCTGTATTGTTCAAACCACGCAGCGAACCCCTCGGAGCGTTGTCGGTCTGGACGATCTGTTCGCTCGCCCAAGAGCAGGAACTCTACAACATGTCCCATTTCATGCAGAAGCACCTGAGCCAAGACCGCATCCGCTATCTTCTCGCCCGAGCAATCCGGGGAGATAAAATCGGCGATTATATAGATCTGGCTTGGAGGGATCATAAAACCGGGATGTCCGCCAATCGTCAACGCAATCGGAAACTGCGCCACGGCGGTAGCTTTATCGGTAAAAGCAAGCGACCACTCGCGATGCGCATGTTTAAGACTCGATTCGAATCGCCCACTCTTTAGAGCACGATTGACTCCGGCCGCAGCCTCGCCCACCGCCCGCGAGGGGCTTGTGGCAAAGCATCGCTCAATTGAGCGGGGCCACCGAACATGCATTGGACCTAGATCGGTTGAGAAGGTAGCAGTGCGGGCATCATTACCGAGCTTTACCTCGTTAGGAGCTACGATGTCTTCGACGCGAATCTGCTTACAAACTGCCCGCGCTCGGTACTCCGAAGGAACGTGCTGAAGTGACTTAACCTGCGAAATAGTGCCCTGGGCATCGACGTAGAGACACTGAGATTCGGCAACAGCCTTCTCTCCCGCAAGCAGCGCACACGCGACCGCGAGAGCAGCTAGAACCGAGCGCCGCATCGACACCCCCTAGCGCCCAACCGATATCATGCCCCGCTTTGAACGCCGCTTCGATGGAGATACCTTCTTACGCCGCCCCAGGAGAGAGAGCTCCAAGACCTCGCTCACATGTTTTACAGGAACAAATTGGATCTGCTTTCGCTGATCCTCGGGCACCTCTTCCAGGTCCTTGATGTTCTCAAAGGGGATGATGATCTTGCGAATTCCGTACTGAAGCGCCGCCAAGGCTTTCTCTCGCAAACCTCCTACCGCAAGCACATTTCCACGGAGCGTAATCTCTCCCGTCATCGCGACATCTTTCGAAACCTTTCGACCAGAAAGAACCGACACCAGCGCGGTTGCAATCGTAATACCGGCAGAGGGACCATCCTTCGGAACCGCACCACCAGGAACGTGGATGTGGATGTCGTGCTTTGAGTGGAAATCGGGATCTAACCCCAACACGGCGGCATTCGCGCGGGCATAGAAGAGCGCTGCCTGCGCAGACTCCTGCATAACGTTTCCGAGCTGCCCCGTGAGGGTCAAACCACCACTCCCCTTCGCTAGCGATACCTCTACCGGCATCACCTCACCTCCGTGGATAGTCCATGCTAAGCCCCGCGCCAAACCGACTGCTTCGCGCTGCTCAGTCACTTCAGGGTCGTACTTCGTAGGCCCCAACAGCTGCGACACTTTTGCGGCATCGACGGTCTTGATCAATTTCTTTTTTTCCGCAAATTCGCGGGCGATCTTGCGGCACAAAGCTCCGACCTCACGCTCAAGGCTCCGAACTCCCGCCTCCCGAGTGTACCGATCAACAACCAACTCGATTGCACTCTCCGTAAACGTGATCTTCTGCCCCTGAAGGCCTGCTTCAGTAAGCTGTCTCGGAATGATGTACTTCGTTGCGATCTTCTGCTTCTCCTGCGAGGTGTAGCCAGGTATCGAGAGGATCTCAAGCCGATCGATCAAAGGCTCTGGGATCGTATCAATCGTGTTGGCTGTTGCAACGAAGAGCACTTCAGAGAGATCAAACGGAACATTCAGATAGTGGTCCGTAAAGTCTGTGTTCTGATGCGGATCGAGCACCTCTAAGAGCGCCGACGCTGGATCTCCCCTAAAATCGGCACCAATCTTATCGAGCTCGTCCAAAACAAATACCGGGTTCCTACTCCCTGCATGTTTTAGCCCCTGAATAATCCGTCCTGGGAGCGCTCCGACATAGGTCCTTCGATGACCACGAATCTCGGCTTCATCGCGCATTCCACCGACTGACATACGATTGAACTTCCGGCCCAAGGCCCGAGCGATCGATTTGCCAAGCGATGTCTTACCTACTCCTGGAGGGCCAACAAAACACAAGATCGGACCCTTTGAGTCTGGATTGAGCGCGCGAACGCTTAGGTACTCAAGAATTCTGTCTTTTACTTTGTCCAGCCCGAAGTGATCTTCATCGAGAACTGCCTTTGCTTTATTGAGATCAAGATTGTCCTTCGTGCGCGTGTTCCACGGCAGGTCCGTGATCCACTCCAAGTAGGTACGCAGGAGCGCAAACTCGCTCGACTCCGGACTCATCTGCTCGATACGCCGGAACTGTTTAAACGCCTCCTCTTTCGCCTGTGCTGG
>JBIIYC010000084.1:0-11126 GCA_044347025.1 Bdellovibrionota bacterium | reverse complement strand
AACCGGGAGATTCGCAGATCGTTTCGGCAAGGTGCTTACGTTGAAGCTTGGCTTCATCGCACTCGCCATCGGAGCGTTCGTGTATTCGGTTGCTGCCGGTTTCGGCGGCTTCTTGCTTGGTGAGGTGCTGGCGGCTCTGGGTATGGCGCTAATCTCTGGAACGGATGAGGCATTTCTGTTCCAGACGCATAAAGCGCTCGGTCGGGAGGATAGTCACCAGCGTTGGTGGACGTGGAGTCTTGGTGGCTCGTTTGTGGCGATGGCGGTATTTGCGGTTATTGGCGCTCACTTGAGCGCTGTTAACCTCTCTGCCCCATTCTTGTTTTGTACAGGTTGCCAGGTTTTAGGGTTGGTATTGTGTTTCGGTATGGTGGAACCGCCGCTGTGTGACGACACAGAGGCTGCGAGGCCAGATGGAACACTTGGGGAGGCGGTCTCCGCGATCCTTCTGAGTTCGTCGCACATCCGTTGGATGGCGATGGCTCCGGGGTTCGTAGCTGGGCTCAATCAGACTTTTCTCTGGATGTATCCAGAGTACTTGGCTGAATGTGATTTCCAGCGGGATGAGACCGGATATGTGTTCGCTTTGTTCAATTTTGTGGCCGGCGCGACAGCGATGAGCCTCAGAGAGATCAAGGACGGAAAGCGAGCAGTACAGATTCTGTTTGTACTGATCTTAGCTCTGGTCGGTTCGACGATCGGACTGGCGAGCATGGTCGGGGGCTTAGCGTGGCTCCTTATCCTCCCGCAGCAGATGGTGCGATCGATTTCGGGTGCGCTGTTTAGTCATTCGATTAACGCAGCGATTCCTGATGCGGTACGCGCAACGGCGTTGTCCGTGCGTAACGCAGTCCGAGTGCTCCTCTACGTCGCCGTGATGGTGCCGTGGTGGCTCGGGGTCGATTATCTCGGACGTACCGGGATGTTTGGCGTCAATCTGCTGATCCTAGCGGTTGGTGGAGTTGTGCTGTGGGTTACGACCCCAAAGCGACTTCGCATGTAGGGTTTTGGTTACATCGACGCTCTGGGGGGTGGATATCGCAAGATATTCACCCCCTTCTTTTTCCGGGGCTTGGTGGGTAGCCGTACAATCTAGCTTAGGGAGCGAGGGAGTGAAGGGGGTAACCCCCTGATTCTTTGAGCTTGGAGGTTATTTCGGGGTTGGAAATCCTCCTAATCATGGTTACTTCTTTAGTGTGGTTCTCGCAAGTTACAGAGAGGGCTGCCGATAGAGTGTTAGGTAGGAACGATAATAGTGAAATTCAGAGATTACTACGAAGTGCTAGGGGTCGATCGCAAGGCGAGTGCAGACGAGATCCAAAAAGCGTATCGAAAACTCGCCCGAAAATACCATCCGGACCTCAACAAGACCAAAGAGGCTGAAGAGCGTTTTAAGGAAGTGAACGAGGCGAATGAGGTGCTAAGCGATCCCGAGAAGCGGAAGCGCTATGACCTCCTTGGCGCTAATTACAAGGCGGGTCAGGACTTCCAGCCTCCTCCGGGATGGGAGCAACGAGCAGGTGGCCAGCAGTTTCACTTCGGCGGCGCCGGAGCCGAGAACATGGCGGGTTTTAGTGACTTTTTCGATGCTATTTTTGGTGGTGGCTTGGGCGGGGCTGGTTTTGGTGGTGGCTCTCCGTTCGGTGGTATGGGAGGCGGTGCCGGTGCTAGAGGGCGCCCGTTTGGTGCTCAGGCTCAACCGCAGGAGGCGGAGCTGGAGATCTCGGTTGAGGATTCGTTTAAGGGTGCCACCAAATCGATTCACCTCCGCGATGCTCAAGGCAAGGTGCGATCCTTAAATGTCAAGATTCCAGTGGGAACTAGTGACGGGAGTACGATCCGACTGGCTGGAAACAAGGGAGAGGGAGACCTGTACCTCCGAGTCAAAATCGGTGCGCATGGTCGGTATTCGATTTCGGGGAACGATCTCATCGTAAAGCTTCCGATCGCACCGTGGGAGGCTGCGCTTGGTGGAAAAGTAGATCTTGTTTTGCCTGATGGAACGATCAAGTTAAATGTTCCGGCGGGTTCGCAGAGTGGGTCGAAGCTCCGTGTTCGTGGCAGAGGTTTTGCGTCAAAAAAAGATGTGCGGGGGGATGTGATCGCTGAGATAAAGATAGTGGTTCCTACCGCGCTCTCGAACTCGGAGCGAGAGATCTACGAGAAGCTCGCGAGCGTTTCTCGGTTTAATCCTCGTGCTGCGGCGTAGTGTGATTTTTCTGGTAAGCGATGTCGATAAAAGTCGATAAATGAATTCCGGATGGTTATAGAAGAGGGAAGCTGAAAGCTTAAACGGAGAGGGAACATGGATTTACAACGATTCACTCAGAAGTCACAGGAAGCACTCCAGGATGCGCAGGCGCAAGCGGTAAAACGTGGGAATTCGGAAGTTGACGTAGAGCACCTCATAGTGAGTCTTTTGCGCCAAAGTGGGGGCCTCATTCCGAGATTGTTTTCTAAGATGGAGGTTCCGCTCGATGGATTCCTTGCCGAAGTCGAGCGTGACCTTGACGCACGTCCAAAGGTGTCTGGGCCTGGACTCGAGGCTGGCAAGGTCTACCTAACGCAACGACTTGGGCAGGTTTTCGTTAAGGCTGAGGACGAGGCGAAGAGGCTCAAAGATGAGTATGTTTCAGTAGAGCATCTTTTTCTGGCGGCACTGGATACAGACAAGAAGACTGCGTTTGGAAAGATCTGTAACACTTTTAATCTTACTCGCGAAAAATTTCTCGCGGCTCTTACTGTTGTGCGCGGAAATCAACGGGTGCAGAGTGCAAACCCGGAGGCGACCTATGAGGCGCTTGAACGCTACGGTCGTGACCTGGTGCAAGAGGCCACCAAGGGTAAATTGGATCCAGTCATTGGCCGCGATGGTGAGATCCGCCGAGTAATAAGAATTTTATCGAGAAAAACAAAAAACAATCCGGTTTTGATTGGTGAGCCAGGCGTCGGAAAAACGGCGATTGTTGAGGGGCTTGCGCAGCGTATTGTCCGTGGCGATGTACCAGAAGGACTGCGTGACAAGACTATCTTCTCATTAGATCTTGGATCGCTCATTGCGGGCGCTAAATACCGTGGTGAGTTTGAAGAACGGTTGAAGGCTGTGCTTCAAGAGGTAAAAAACTCCGAAGGGCGTATCATCCTTTTTATTGATGAACTGCATACGATCGTAGGCGCCGGAAAGAGCGAGGGCGCTATGGATGCAGGTAATATGCTTAAACCGATGCTTGCTCGCGGTGAACTTCACTGCATCGGTGCGACGACGTTGGATGAGTATCGGCAGCATCTTGAAAAAGACGCAGCGTTGGAGCGTAGGTTTCAACCAGTTATGGTTGACCAGCCCAGCGTTGAGGATACGATCTCGATTCTACGAGGAGTCAAGGAGCGTTTCGAGGTGCACCACGGCGTGCGAATTCAGGATAATGCGCTGGTCGCGGCTGCTACCTTGTCACATCGCTACATCTCAGAGAGATTTCTTCCGGATAAAGCGATCGATCTTGTCGATGAAGCGTGCGCAACCATCCGTACAGAGATCGATTCTATGCCTGCTGAACTCGATGAGATCACTCGTCGAATTATGCAGCTGGAGATCGAAGAAGCGGCACTGAAAAAAGAGACAGACCGTGGAAGTCAGGAGCGACTGAAATCACTGATGGATGAGCTCTCTGAAGCTCGATTGCAAGCGGATGCGATGCGTTCGCAGTGGCAGCAGGAGAAAGATGCCATTCACAAAGTCCAAGGCCTGCGAGAGCAGATCGAAGGTGTTCGACGAGACATTGAGAAAGCAGAGCGGCAGTACGATCTAAACACAGCTGCCGAGCTGAAGCACGGAAAGCTTCCGCTACTCCAGAAACAGTTGGAAGCCGAAGAGGCGTCAATTGAAAAGGAAGGAGCGCGTCGGCTACTTCGTGAAGAGGTTACGGAGGGAGAGATCGCAGAGATCGTTGCACGCTGGACAGGAATCCCTGTGACTCGTCTTGTTGAAGGCGAAAAGGCGAAGCTGCTCAAGCTTGACGAGATACTCCATAAGAGGGTGGTTGGACAAGACGAAGCGGTGCAGTTCGTGGCCGATGCGGTGATTCGCGCACGAGCAGGCATCAAGGATCCTCGCAGGCCAATCGGTTCGTTTATCTTCTTGGGGCCTACGGGAGTCGGTAAGACTGAGCTTGCCAAAACGTTGGCGGAGGTTCTATTCGATAGTGAACAGAATCTGATCCGTATCGACATGAGTGAATACATGGAGAAGTTTGCCGTATCTCGTTTGATTGGCGCGCCTCCAGGCTATGTGGGATATGAAGAGGGAGGTCAACTTACGGAAGCGGTTCGCCGAAAGCCGTACAGTGTGATCCTGTTCGACGAAATTGAGAAAGCTCATCAAGATGTGTTCAACGTGCTCTTGCAGATCCTCGACGACGGGCGAGTCACAGATTCTCAGGGGCGAACGGTTGATTTCAAGAATACGGTTATCATCCTCACTTCGAACATTGGTTCCATCCATCTACTGGAGGGAATCTCGAAGGGGGGGGAGATAAGCGAAAATGCAAGGGCGTCGGTGATGCGTGACCTGCGCGGGCATTTTAGACCTGAGTTTTTGAACCGTATCGATGAGATCGTGCTCTTCAAGCCGCTGACGCTTAAGGAGATTACGTCCATTGTGGATCTGTTGCTGGCGGATGTGACCAGGCGCTTGATTGACCGTGGAATTACAATCGACGTGACTCAGGCAGCCAAGGAGCACATTGCGCAGGCTGGATACGATCCGGTTTACGGTGCTCGCCCACTGAAGCGTTATATCCAAAGAGAGCTTGAGACCAAGGTAGGACGCGCGCTCATCGCAGATGAACTTGCGCCCGGCTCCGTGGTTAGGGTTGATGCCGCTGGTGGGGGATTGGTGGTATCTACAGCCCAGGGTTCGCAGGTCAAAGCTGCGTAGGTCCGGACGCCCGGGGGCACCAACCGCCCCCGGGTTTTCTTACCTGGTGCCACCCAACTTTTGCTGGAACCGTATCGGGGCTAAGGGAGGAAACTTTCCTTGGTCGGTCTTCGAACTCATGTACTATGAGGACCCGACGATACTTCAGAGCAGGTGCTGTTCACTTCATCACGTTTCGCACCGAGGAGGGATTACCCTTCGTCCCAGTGCGATTTATCAACATACTTCTGCTATCGGCCTTGGCGCGGGCGAGGCGTTTATATCCAGTGCAGTTGATAGCAGTCGTGGTGCAAGCTAATCATGTGCACATGCTTATCCGGGTCATCGATCCGGTTCACGCGTCTGCATTCATCGGGTATTTTAAGACCGAGACTGCTAATTGCCTTAATCGTTTGCTGAATCGTAGGCAACGCACGGTATGGTTGAAGCGGTTTAATAGTCCCATCGTGCTCGATATACACAAGGCCCTAGAGCTCTTTGCGTACACCCTTCTTAATCCGGTCAAAGATGGGTTGGTTGAATCGATGGAGGAGTATCCTGGAGTCTCGTCATATATTAGCTTGATGAGGGGGCGTAATGAGGTGCGCGTTAAGTCGATCCCTCGAAGCGCTGTGCCTCGCATTGAGGACCCGACCTCTCCGCTCACATGCGACCCTGAACTTTCAAGCTATTTTTCATCTGATTTATTTGAAGAGGTAGGCCTCACGTTTGAGCCTGAGGCACTACGCCTCGCGTACGATGAAACGAGGGGCCTTTCTCCCGATAAGTTTAGGGATACACTCTTGAGCGTGCTCCAAAAAAAGCAAATGGAGTATCGATCGCAACGGATGGGCCGAGCAAGCGTTGGAGCACGCGAACTTGTCGCGGGTTCTATGCTAGTCCCTCATAGCCCGCCGGTGGATGGTAGAAAGATGATATGCCTCGCATCTATACCCGAGCTTCGAAAGAGGTTCATCCGCCACTTTAGGGAGCTTTGCTCGCGCTGTCGGGAAGTTTTCGTTAGGTGGAAGGATGGGGACGTTTCCTCTCAATTTCCTCCCGGCATGTTCGCTCCGGGATTACCGAGACTTGCAAATCTACTCCCGACAGGGATGCTCTGCGGTTACTCATAACGCATTCCTAGCTGCGCATCACAAACAGGGGAAATCGTCGGCTGCAAATGGGGCTAAAGGGGGTGGTTTGGCTTGAGCACGGCGGATTAGCCCGGCTCGGTTGGCTCCGAGCCTCCGTTTTACGCGGTGGCGGGTTGCCCCTCGCTTCTGACGTGCCGAGTACGGGGGGACGGGGCCGTTTTTCGATGTTTTTTAGGCTCCGCAGGTAGGTAGGATAGCCCAAAAGCAGGGGAAACAGAGGGGCTTGAAAAAAAGTTGGGTGGCACCAGCGGGGGGATGGGTGGCACCAGCGGGGGGATGCAACGTGGTGGGGGCGGATGCGCATAATAGGGGGGTATGAATACAGCTCGAGATACTGCCCTACACCCAGACCAAGCACTGCACGTTCCGGGTGCCTCCCGATCCATCCTGCACCTCTCGACCCCGGAGGAGATACGGGACTTTCACGCCCGAGCATCGATCGCCGCCGAGCAGTTCAAGGCGCACTACAAGGACCACACCGGCAAAGAGCCTAAGCCCGAATGTCTCCTGTCTGCAGGGCAGCAAACTCTCGTGAACCAATGGCTGGCGACCCCCGAAGGGGCTGCAAAGATCTCGGCGCTGTCAGACCGAGTTATTTCATTTGTTACCGAGACTGTAGGACGTGGGCATCCGGGGCACGACAAACGCCACGTGCTCCTTAAAGATCCGATCTCCGCGCTCCGAATCGCGCTTGAGGAGGATCTCTCTCCCGCCCAGCAACTCTTTATCCTCCCATCCTTGCTCCACGACGCAGGGCGCCTCTTCGAGCCTCAGCTGTTTGATAAGCCACAGAGTGGAACTCTGGGGGTAGATCATACCATTCTTGGATTCGCCATTACCAACGAGCTTCTCGGTGACTCGTTGACGACCGACAACTCGAATCCGGAACTTGCTCTGGCTCTCAAAAACCTGCACGACGAAATTCTAAATGCAGTGCTCGATCACCAGTCCGGCAACTCGCGAACCAGTCTAATGGCACAGTACGTTCAGCGTGCTGATCGTGAGCAATTAGTCGGGTATGAAGCCCTGCATCGCTTCATTTCATTTGATGTTGGCTTCTATGGCTTAGATATCCACGCAGTTTGTAACTCAGAGTTGCGGCAGAAGTTGCCGCCACCAGGAACGCCTGAAGATTCTCATCTACTGGTACACGCTGAGTTCTACGCAAGAAATCTCTTTGAAAATATCGGCGCTAGAGCATCCGAGCATGCCAATCAGGGAAAGATAGAGACCGGACGCTTCCTAGCCCTCGCGGCAACGCCAGCGATGCGAGAGCAGATCTTTGCCCCGGAGATTCAACGCGATCTTCACCAAGAGGTGGCGAGTCATTGGAGTAAGAAGCCACTGTCATCAGAGGTTTGGGATGAGATCCGTAGTTTTGTAACCCCAGAACTGATAGGACATCTTGACCGAATCCGTGGTAACCGCACCCTGAAGGAGTTGGTAGACAATTTCATCCATCCACCGCACGCGACTCGCACCGATAGTGGTTCCTACACAAATTGGAACACGATTGTCGAGAAGCTCGGGGTGTTAGGTCCAGATGAGAATCGTCGCTTTGGACGAGCACTCACGTATGGGCTGAATCTTGCAAGTGAGACCGACGCGGCTGATCGAGCAATCGTCCACCAAGCGCTTGAGCGATTTGAACGCCAACCGCACAGTCTTGTGTACAAAGTTGCGCGACTTGTAATGGCGCTTCAGATGGAATCGATCCACTAATCCAGGATACGTAGGGCGGCAGGACTAACGAGTTACTACGGTTGAGTGCGCCTAGTTTCCCGAAACACCACTAACGATACTCTCAATTCCGCGGAACAGGGGAGAGATAGCTCTGCCGGGTGCACTAATGTCCTGAAGGCGCGTAATGTCCGCCGATATCTGAGGACTGTCGATCGTGCCCGTTATGAGAAGTGGAATTTCAATCTTTCCGAGCGTTCCAAAGAGGCTTCCCAACGGAGTAATCGGGCCCGCAAGCGCCTTGAGGTTCTGTTCGAGGTATATCGCGGAGGCAACCAAGTTGAGGCTACCATTTAGGTGCACATCTCCCGAAGCATGAAGATTCGTAAAGCGCCCCTGTGCCTTGATGTTTGTACTGGAGAGCTTTCCAGCCGCAACGGTGAAATCAGCTGTAATATTTTTGAGCATCCCACCCTGAACCTGATAGTTCGAACTGTCAGGTGATGTCGCGTTAAAGGTGATGGCAGAGCCTACGACCGGGATTGCTCGGATGAGCCCAACAACGCGTTTATCGAAATTTGCCTGACGGACGCTTCCGTCGGTTATCTCGATAATGCCCTCCCCACGAGCGCTCGCGAGGAGATCGGATTTGCGTGCAGTAGCCTTCACTGATATGTGGTCAATACGACCCGAGAAGGCTCCTTTAGGCTCGCCGAAGAGAACCGCTTTGACTGATGCAATGTCGAGCCCCTGAGCAAGTACTTCAGCTTGAACCTCTTGGCGTGGCTCTCGTTGCATGTCGACCGAAGCTGCAAGCTTCCCATCGCCGATAGCGCCGACTAGGTTGGCCATCTTGTAGTCAGTGTTTGTGATATCAAGGGCTCCACTGATTGAAACAGGGACGTTGTTGCTTTGCGTGTGTATGCCCTTGCTGACAAAGCGTAGGACTTGATGTGAAACGATCATATCAACTGAACCCGCCGCCCCCGACATCGGTCGACCGTGAAAAGTCATCTCGACACCTGCTGCTTGCACGGGGCCCGACACTGAGTATCCGATGCTCGGAACTGAAACAGTGAGGGGGGCACTCACCGAGCCGATCTTCTTGATCGTGAAAGGACCCGAAATCAGATCGAGCCCTGTTCCCTGAACGGTAACCCCGAACGTCGCGGCACCGTCTTCGCCGATTGTGCCCGAGATCGCCGAGAGGCTCCCGTTAACGTGGTTGAGAGATACATTTGGGTCCTGGTATGAAAAGCCCACGACTGCAAGCTTTGGACTACTGACCTTCGTACCTGAGCCAACGGTGCGAGTGATTGTAATCGGCCCCGAAAGCGACGCTACCCCATAGCGTTCGCCGGTGCTCGCCACGGCTTGCGCCCCCGTGAGGGAAACGCTCCCAGTAACCTGCGTAGTCTGCTCGTCGATCGAAACCGTGGCCTGCAGATCGGCTGTGCCCGCAAGCCCTTGGGTGCCGATTATCTGCTGGATGACAGCAACACCTACCTTAGTCCCCTGAACCGTCGCGGTCACTGCACCTGAATCAAGAGCGATACCACCCGAGACGGTAACGGAGGAGGGGCCCGTACCGACTTGAGCGCTCGCGATAGAGATCGACCGGGGAGAGGCGGTATAGCGTAGCTGCTGAAGGGAGGCCGTACATGGCAAGCGCTTATCGCCTTTGACGTGGATTGGAAGGACAAACGAGGCTTGCGATGGAGAAACAGTAAGATCCACCCCATGGGAGACGATGCTACTGGTAATGTGCAGATCCTCCAAAAGCACAGACTCCTTGCCGGCGCTATTTCGCTTTGAAATTCGGCCAGATTCGATCGAGATTGAGTCAATTCCAGGAAGCGGCACCGGTTGTGTGGGCGCAGGTGGCGCGGTGACCGGGGGCGTTCCTGCTGAGATGGGGGGAGAGCCAGCGGATCCCTTGGTTCCGGTAACAATCACGATTGCGGGAGAGCGAAGGGTGAGGCGATCGAAGTCGAGTTGACGCTGGATTAGCGCAGCGAGCTTTACCTCCGCGCTGAAATAGGGAGCACTCACCTCAAATCCTAGATCGGCGCCCATGACAGCCACGTCATGGAGCACCACCTCAAGAGCTGGGGTTAGGCGCAGGGTTGCGCGACGATAGGTAACCGGACACCCCACCGCCTCCGTAATCTCAGCCAGTAGCTGCGGTCGATAGTGCTCCAGAAGAGCCTGTGTCCCGAGATATACTCCTAGCGTGGCAACCCAGATGAAGCCAACGATGACGAGTATGATGTGAGTTGCTATTCGCTTCATGAAAGAGATCTACTACTGAGGGCCGCATTGCCCGTCTACCATTCAGGGTAACGAAGCAAAACTCCACGTGAACATAGCCGGACCAAAAACCACCGTTTTCGGGCAGGTGTACGCGTTGGGGTGCACAATGAGACTAACCTGCAGGTTTTGCCTCCCCTCCCTTAGGGTATATGTCTGCAATCGGCGACGCAACAAGCAGCATTCCCGCGCCCGTGTCTACACATCAGGCGCATCGCCTAAGGTCGTGTAGGGACCGGGAGAGGTCGGTATCGTATTCGCCTCCCGGGGTTACGGCTATTCGCCCCGACCTCACAAACTCAGTGATTCCAAAAGGGGTCAAGTCTGCGATCAGGGATGAGATCTCAGCCTCCGTTCCGGTACATTGCAGAAGGGTGCCACGCGGCCCACGTTGGACGATCGCCGCGCTCCGATACCTTTGGAGGATCTCAGCTTCGTCCGTAGCAGCAAGCGGCACGCGTAGAAGTGCTACCTCTCGATGCAGCACCTCTCCTTCAGTGAATACAGAGACTCGACGTACCTCGATCATTCGCTCAATCTGACGCCCGATAGTGGCTGCCGTGACCAATTCGATCGTACTAGTCACGGTGAATCGGGAGATGCCAGGCACCTCGGTTTCTGACACCGTGAGGCTCTCGACATTGATCTTTCGTCGGGTAAAGAGCGTTGTTAATCGGAGTAGAACTCCAGGGGTGTTGTCGGTCCATACAAGAAACGATACGGGGGTTGCCATACAGGTACTCTCTCTCATGTTACTCAAGTCGTATATCAGCTACTGCAGCGCCTGCCGGAACCATCGGAAAGACGTTCTCCTCCTTCTCGCACACGACCTCAAGAAGGTATGGACCGGGGGTCTCCCACATCTCCGCAAGAGCGGCAGAGACATCTGCACACCGCGAGACCCGCGCTGCAGGTATGTCATACGCGGCAGCCAACTTCATAAAGTCCGGATTGTCCATCTGTACGAAGGAGTACCGTTTGTCGAAGAAGAGCTGCTGCCACTGCCGAACCATGCCGAGGAAATTGTTGTTAAGGATGATCACCTTCACCGGCAGATCCGCTTGTCGGAT
>JBIIYC010000256.1:0-3263 GCA_044347025.1 Bdellovibrionota bacterium | reverse complement strand
GCATGCTAGAAGAGGTTACGCCATTTAGTGTTAGTTGCCTTTACGACTGAGTTATTGAGGTCTGCAAGCGCGCGGGCAAAATCCTCAAAGAGCTTCTCCATCAGTACCGCGTTGGAACGGAGAAAATCGCGAAAATCATTCTTCGCGAAGACCATGCAGATCGTCGGAGACGTTGCTGTGACTGTTGCTGTTCGCATCCCTTCGGTTAGAGCAGCAAGAGCACCAAAGATCTCATCCCGATGAATCTCCCCCACTTTAGTGCCTCGCACCGAGACGACAGCGGAACCTTCGGTTAATAGAAACACCTCTCGGCCGACATCTCCTTCACGCAGAATGACGTCACCTGGCGCAAATGACCGATGTTCTGGAACAGGCGGCACATTAACTGCCTTAAGCTCTGCAAACTCGGCGAAAAAACACGACGTCGAGACGGCTTGAAATGCGCACCACACCTTCAGCTTTTCCGGATCAGCCGCGATGAGATTTCCGATCGTAGCCTGATCAAACCCCACTAACTCAACTGAGCTCTCCCTCGTAACCAGCGACAGTGGCGAAACAGAACCAAGCCATGGACCGACAACATCTCCGGGCCCAAGCGTCATGATCCGCCGCCCGAGGTATTCCACTGAGACGGAGCCACCTTCAACCAACCAAACCCGAGACGGATCGAATGCCAGAACGGTTCTGGCTGGAATCTTTCGATGCATAGCGCCAGCCTCAGCTGCCGCAAACACCTGCTCAACAAGACGCTGCCTCACCGCGTTAAGCTTTTCAGAACCGGTACCAAAAACCGACATGGGTTCCTCCTTCATCACGATCATCTCGTGGAGTTCGCTTACAGGACAATCCGCTCTAGGCTCGCTTGTCCATCGGAATATAGTCCGAAAGATGAGGGCCGATGTAGATCTGGCGCGGACGGTTGATCTTATTACCAACCTCCTCGCCATACTCCTTCGCGTGCGCGATCCAACCCGGAAGTCGTCCAAGCGCAAACATCACCGTGAATGCAACCGTTGGAATATTCATCGCCTTGTAAATAATACCGCTGTAGAAATCCACATTCGGATAGAGCTTTCGCTCAATAAAATACGGATCCCGAAGGGCAGCCTCCTCCAACTCCTTGGCGATATCCAACAGAGGATCGGAGATCTTCATGCGTGCGAGTAATTTGTCACACGCCGCCTTCAGGATCTTCGCTCGTGGGTCGAAATTCTTGTACACGCGATGGCCGAAGCCCATCAACTTGAACTTACTGTTCTTGTCTTTTGCGCGATCAATGTACTTCTGAACGCTATCACCACTGTCTCGCATGGCCTGGAGCATCTCGATTACCTCTTCGTTTGCTCCACCGTGACGAGGACCCCACAAAGCACAGATACCGGCGGTGATCGCCGCAAAGAGATTCGCTTTACTGCTGGCAACCATACGAACTGTTGACGTCGAACAATTCTGCTCGTGATCTGCGTGCAAAATTAACAATAGATTGAGCGTCTCGGTCATTACCGGATCGACATCGTACTTCTCTGCCGGCGTCGAGAACATCATGTGCAGGAAATTCTCGCAGTAACTCATGTGGTTCTGCGGATAGACAAAAGGCTGCCCTATTGATTTCTTGTACGCTCCCGCTGCAATTGTTGGCAACTTGGCCAACAGACGAACCATATCGAGTGAAAGCTGTTCAGAATCAGGTCTAGGCTTTTCGTTCTGGTAAAACGTCGAGAGCGAAGACACCACCGATGCAAGGATCGCCATCGGATGCGCGTCTCGGGGGAACCCATCGTAAAATCGTTTAATATCTTCGTGAATCATCGTGTGCCGACGCACGCGATTTGTGAAGGAATCGAGCTCCTCCTTATTGGGCAGCTTACCTTCAATCAGAAGATATGCCGTTTCAAGAAACGAGCTCCGCTCAGCAAGAACCTCAATAGGAATTCCCCGGTACCGAAGAATGCCCTTCTCACCATCGATGAACGTGATGGCACTGGTGCACGCACCTGTGTTCATGTATCCGTTGTCGAGGGTGATATACCCCGTCTTTCCGCGCAGCGAAGACACGTCCACCGCTTTCTCTTGCTCGGTCCCTACAACGACCGGAAGCTCAATGGTCTGATCTCCTAATCTAAGCTCTGCTGTTTCGGTCATACATTTCTCCAAATAACCCTCACGCCACCGATATTCTCTTACTAAGACTCAGTATGCAGACAAAACGGTCCAACTATTATGAATTACAGCGCTTATAGCACTTGTTCGAGCGTGCTGAAACAATCTACACGAGGTGAGCACGAGCCAGCCGCCACACCACCCTCTGGGCTGGAACAACAAGGTGTAGTCACAGAGCATCGTCATGCCGTATTATTGAGCCCTTCTGCCCGCACCCGGAAGCTATACGAGACTCTCAATCGTGTGGATCCTTGGGAGATGGAGTGCGAAGACGCCGGTGTAGAACGAGATATTAGGTTATGGCGATTAAGAATAAAAAGCTCGGAATCCCCTCAGATCTACTTGACGATGATAAACCAATGTTTGGCGACGGTGATCCGATGCCCAACCGACAGATGCGACGCATCCACCCCCTCGGATTGCGGGTCGTAGCTCGGATCGTCAAGGACTCCAACGTAAGCTCGGGAGGCCTCTACCTCCCCGAAGGCGCGAAGGAGGCCGGACAGGAGAGCCTCCTGGCTGAGGTGATCGAAGTTGCCAGCGCGGTCGATAGCCGCACCGACGAGGAAACAAACGTAAGTGGAATACCGCTAGGCGCGTTGGTGCTGATCCCTAAATCGAGCGGAACAAAGGTCCCGTGGGATGAGGAGCTGCGGATTATCGACACGCGCGACATTCTAGCCTTGGTCGATGAAATCGCCCTTACCTAAGATGGCAGGTCCGGGGGCAGCTTCGGGATTCCACCTTTTTTGAGTATCTGTTCTCACAAACACCACTCTTCGGCGTAGATCCGGCATCTATAGACAGATGATAGCCAGCGTTGCTTTCGGCGGCTCGGCTTTCACATACGCGGCTCCAGATCGACAGTTGTCGTCTGAAACCAAACTTGAGACTCTTACAGTAACCTGTCATGCGTGCGGTTGGTACTTGGTCCGCATCTTTTGAGGCTATTCATGAATACCCAGACATTCCTCCCCCGTGCTCTTGTATTACTCACAACATCGCTCCTCTCGGCTTGTTCGTACCTACGAATCGATCCGGATCACTACCTCATTCGAAGTGATGTCATAGAGTCGGTCGAACAGGAGCAAGCTATCCTCTCC
>JBIIYC010000255.1:0-3266 GCA_044347025.1 Bdellovibrionota bacterium | reverse complement strand
AAGAAGCTTCGAGACGAGGGCGTTCTCAGCGAAGAGGAATACCAGAAGAAGCGTGGTGATATTTTGAATCAGCTTTAGGTTCCGGGGGACACCTGCTCGTTAGCGGGTGTCCCCCCCATTACCACGGCCCCGCGTAAGAGGGGCATAAGCCGCCAATGTCTGAGGATTTACCAGCAAGCCCGATTTTTTCGTTTACCCGAGCTTTGGTTTACTATAGGCTGCGCCAAATGCGTTTCCCCCGGCTCAGGAGGAATGTTGATGGAGCTGTGTCTCGAGTTTCTGGTTGAGGCCTCCAGGTGCTATCTCGATCGCACCACGTTTTCGCATCCCCTTTTGTCGCGGCAGATCCAAGCACAGCGTGGGGTTAGTGTTCGTCGAGGTATTTCCTCATTTCATTGGTCGCGTGGGGTTCAAGGGTTGTCGGTGCTCTGCGCTCAGGCGGTTCTATCGAGACTGACGGGCGCTGGAACCCCATCGATTGTGGGAGAAGTCGGGTCTTTGGCGTTGTCTTTGGACTATGCGTTGTCGAAGGAGTCAGCCTGGCTCTCCCAGATATTTGGCCAGGATTCAGATGGCCGCCCGCTGTTGCGAAGGATGGTTACGAGAGTCAATCCAGAGCGAAAGCGCCCGGGGCCCGTGGAGGTCTCACTCAAGCCTGAAGTGGTACATTCGATACGTCTCAAAGTTGACGGAAGAGAGATTACTGGTCAGGCCGACGTAGAGGCTCTGTTGCATGGGCTGCAGCATGCCTCCGATGCGCCGGGGGAATCTTCAGAGCGATTAACAAGCTTCGTTACGCCCGATGTTAACTCGCCGTCGTCTTGGTTGTTTGATGTCATTCGCAGAGAGGTGCTGGTCGGGCTCCATGAAACGGAGAATTTTCAAGATGGAGGCAGTCAGAGCAATCTCTCATATTTAGCGCGTTACGAGCCATTCCAGAAGATAGGCGGATCTCCGGCGCATCTGACGAGTCAGCTTGATCTGACCCTCTCAGATAGCGCTCGCATGGGCCTCGGATTCAGTGATGCCGCGATAGCGCGTCAATTGATGAGAAGCGATCCAATTCGCATTTTGTGTGGCGTTGGTGGGGTCACGTCTCTCTGTATCTTTCGATATCTTACTGAGGTCAAGAAGTACAACCTTGAGATATCCCATAAATTTAGCTCCAGTCAGGATATCGTTCGTAGTCTTCGGGATGAGACATTAGAGGTGCCGGTGGACGGCGTTATTATGGCTCTGTGCTGCAGCGTCAGACTCTGTCAGGGGCGGAGCCAATTCGAGCCGCTGATGCTCATGCCACTGACAACGCATGCAAAAGTTCAGCACGGCACTGGTGACCGGAGATACCTATTTCTTACTGACGTGGTGACTGGCTCTCAATTTCACATGGTGGATGAGCAGCGGTTTAGTCGGCAGGAAGTGAACGTGGGGATATTGCCGATCGCTGGAATGGAAAAGGCAATTTCACAGAATCATGATTCGCAGGCGATTTTATTTTGGCCTTACTACCTTTTTGCGGCAGGTAATAACGATTGGCTGATGGATTCAGGGTTCGAAAGAAGGACCGCGTATGAGCAGGTAAGTCTCTGTGTAAGTAAGCGTATCGCGAAGAACCGAGCACTAGCCTTAGCTCTCGACATTGCCATACGAGACGCATGGCTCGTGTTGAGATCAAAGCCAGAGGTGATGGACCAGATGATTCGTTCGCTGCTTTCCGAACCTGAGTTTCTCGGGGCGTTTAGTCGATGTTTGCCGGTAGATATCTTCGGCAGCCGGGCAAGGCAAGAAGCTGCCTACACTGGCGACAGCCGAAAAAGAATAAAGATCGGTAGCCGGGAACGAATCTGAAAGAATGTCGGATCGTGTTCTGCGGCTGAGGGAACCGGTGCTGGCTCAAGACAATCAAGAACCTGAAATTTGGACTCACGAAATTCCCTCAGCATGGAGGAGAAAGTCTTGTGATAGAATGTCGCCTCAAAGCTTCCTCCGAATTTAGCCGTTATTCGCCGCTCCGTAAGATAGTCTCCATATATTGTGAGGTCATTGGTCTGTTTATTGAGCTCAAACCCGAGGAGTTGACGTTTGATAGACGCATTCTCGTCTTTGATAGCCGACCAGGTCGCGGGATGGTGGGTAGAGATAATCAGGCTACCATCAGCGGAAAGCACCCGCTTAGCATTTCGTAGTGTAGGTCCCCAATCGGAGAGGTAGTGAATTGAAAGGCTTGAGACGACGACATCAAATGATGTGTCGGGAAATGAGAGGTCCTCCATGTCCATGCGCAGGAATTTGATATGGGGAAAGGCACAGCGAGCCTTTTCTAAGTTTCCGTCCGAGATATCAATCCCGATAACTTCCCGGGCGCCGCGGGTGAGCATCTCATGACACTCTTCCCCAAACCCGCAGCCCAGAGAGAGCACTCGCTTGCCAGTTAGGTCGGGCAATAGTGAATACAACGCCGGCTTTTCCAATAGCTCATGCCCGCTCTGCCGTATCTGGAGCCAACGCTCCGCATCTGTATCGTATTGTGCTGCTACGGTGGTCTTTGTGGCGGAGTCGTTCGTCATAGCAGGGCCTGAGATCCGATTTTAGTGATACGGCACAGTCCCTGCTTTTGTAGTGGAGGTCCGGCAAAGATTCAAGGGGAAAGTGGAGCAAGTCATAGACCGCTTTCCTGTGAAGTGAAGCTTAACGAGATTGCGTGCCGAGAGTGGAGTTTCTTACGCTACCGGGGCTCGCCCGGTGCCCTCAGCTGATTGATATCGCCTGGTATCGGAACTGCTCGAGGTATCTGAAGAGGCTGCGGCTCGGGGCCAATGGGTCGGGTGACTTCGAACGTGGGTGTGGTGTTTTCGAGTACGGGTTGCGCACGTGGCGCCCAACTGAGGAAGAGATCGAACGCCGATCCCGAGCCGCGTTGCGAGAGCTGCCATGCATCATCGATACGGCGTGCAATATCGTATGCGCCGGTATCGATCTGGGTGTCAGCTTCGAGGGTTCTATCTCGCAGGGTAATCCGATACAGGTCCTGTGCTGGGGCGGGGCTATCGCCAGCTGCGATGAACGCAAGATAGCCCACACCCACTTGCTTGAGCACGGGGTCGGTTTCGAGGAGTGCTGCTAGCTCGCACATCATCTCTTCGCGTGCGCTTTCAGACGCCTCCGGCCATGTTCGGTTCATTTCAGTTAGAAAAGCCGCGACTTTCCTGATTGATTCCTGTTCTCGATCTCCTGTTCCCAAAAGGAGGTGCTTGAGTGACTTTCCC
>JBIIYC010000254.1:0-3282 GCA_044347025.1 Bdellovibrionota bacterium | reverse complement strand
GTTGGTGAATATCACCCGACTGGGCGATATGCTGCAGGCCACGCCCACTATCGCCGGAATTAAGATGGAGAATCCGGATTGCCACATCACGGTGCTTGTGGAGAAGCAGTTCGAAGATATCTGTCACGTTCTTCCTCATATAGACCAGGTTGTTGGTATTGACCTTGGTCTGACGTGCCGGTCGCTCTCTCGTGAGCAGAGTGGTGTTATCGATGCATATGAGTACATCACGGAGCTCGTCGAGCGCCTCAAACGGGAGCAGTTTGATTATTGCCTTAACATGTCGTCGTCGGCCTACACTGCCATTCTTCTGAAACTTCTTGAAATACCGCAGTGTGGTGGATGGAGCTCTGACGAAGAGGGATATCGAGTCATAGAATCCGAATGGGCAAGGTTGTTTGCGACCTCGGTACACCATCAGAATCGACAATTTAACTCTCTCAATCTCGTGGATGTATTTCGGTGCTCCGCTGATGTCGATCTACACCCCAAAAAGTTGCAGGTTCATATTGAGCCGAGTGCCAAAGAGTATGCGGCGCAGCTTCTTCGCGAGGCGCATTTCACCAACAACGGGCCTCTGATAGCGGTACAGGCGGGCGCAAGTCAAGCAAAGCGGCAGTGGTCTCCATCAAAGTTCGTGGAGATGATTCGATTGCTTGATACGCAGCACAACGCACGAATAATCCTGACGGGCTCGCCCAAGGAGCTGCACATTGTCAATCCAATCCTCGAAGGATGTGCCTCGTCGAATGTCCTTTCGGTAGTTGGCAAAACCTCCATTCCTCAATTAGTTGCGATGCTGAGTTTGTGTGATGTTCTGGTTACTGGAGACACTGGACCGATGCACATCGCGGTAGCTGCGGGAACACCGGTAGTCTCGATGTTTCTCGCTTCAGCGTACGGGTTCGAGACAGGGCCATACAGCGAAGGCAATCTGGTTTTGCAGCCGGTCATCGGATGTGGGCCGTGTAATCCGAACAAAGCGTGTAGTCGACCGGATTGCCATGACTCGTTAACGCCGGAGCTTCTGGCGCATCTGGCGATAGCTCGTGCAGCGGGAGATGTGTATGAGGTGCCGCTTGATTTAGCTGACCCACGGAATGTAGTTGTATACCGCTCGACCTTTGATGAGTTGGGGTTCTGTGATCTAGCTCCACTAAATCGTCCTGAGGGTGATTCATTCGCGCGGCATCGAAGCGCGTATCGAAAGCTTTGGTTGGATGATTTAGGAGGGTTTCCGTTGCCCACTGTGGAGCGTCCAGCTCGTCCTGGCAATGGCTTGCACATGTTCGACGAAGGACTGCAGGGTCTGCCGGAATTAGTATCCTGTGCCCAAAGGGGCCAGAAGTTGATTGAGCGGCTGCGAGCCCTCATCGCCGATGTGAGAGCGCCTGCCGTGCAGCTTCAAGAGGTGAATACAGGCCTTATCGAATTAGACCGCGAAATTGAAGAGTTGGGGTATCAGTATGGGCCATTTGGTGCCCTAACCAGAATGTTTATCTTTGCCAAAGAAAACTTAAAGGGATCCGATCCACTCTCGCTCGCATCTCAAATGGACGGCATATATCGTGATCTCGGTAGGCGCTGCGAGAAGTTTCGAGAGTTCTATCTGTGTAGTTGAGAGGTATGAAGTTCGATTACGTACCTCACCAAACTGCACATCGCTTTGACTAATACTGGTGCTTGGGAATTGTATGATACGCGTAAAGGTTAACGGGAATTATTGGGACGTAGCAGTAAGTAGCATCAACCGCTTTACCGACCTTATTGAGCTTATTAAGGCCCAAATTGACCCGGAGCACATGATTACGGCTGTTTTGATAGATGGTCGGGAGCTGTCTGACGAAGATTGGAGCCGGGCTGTTTCCGCACTTACCGGTGATACCCTTGAGATTGAGACAGGGCGACCGGAGCAGTATGTCGCTGACCGAATTCAAGAGGCATCCTCTGTCGTTCGGGCGGTTTTCCATGAGTTTCGTGACGCGCGTAAGGCGTTTCAAGACGGAGATACCAACGTAGGTAATAAGCGCCTTAAGGTGGCGGTGGATACTCTAAAAGCATTCTTTGAGTGGTACGGAACAATCGTGCAGCTTGTGTCCGAGACGAAGCGAGAGAAGCTTGATATCTCCTCGCAGGTCGTTGAGATCTCCGAGACTTGCCAGAAGATCTGTCAACAGCAGCTCTACCAGTCTTGGTGGGCTCTCGGTGAGAGTCTGGAAAAGGACCTTGAGCCCAAGCTCGATAGGCTTGAGGATGCGTGTCGCCGCGCGGCGAAGGAAGTACAGGTCCCTGCATCGTAACCCCACAACTGATAAGCGCTCTCCCGATACTCGACACCTCTGTGGTAGGGCATGGACCGTCGAAGGACGACTCGACCCGATAGAGGTCGCGCAGGGGCTAATATAGTGAAATCAGGCTATTTTAGGTGGTCTTAGTAGTCAATCTCAGGGCTTCCTGAAGGGGCATCGGCCGCTCAGTATCTTTTTGGGATCCAATTCCAAAGACCTGCATCCTAACCTCTACCCGCTGGATTACGTCTGCTCGTGAGGTTGATGCCTCGAGCAAATATCAGCCAGGGCGATGTTGATGTAACGCTGAATGCTCATGAAGAGCGCAGTGTCGTCAGCGTAGAGGAGATGAAGTGACTAGTAGAACGACTCAAACAACTGGACACACGATACGCGTACTCATGCAGAGTCGTCCGAACGCGTTTGTCCAGCGGGGTGGGGATACGACCGTGTTGGAGCACATAAGTCGTGGACTGGTAGCCGCCGGGATCGATGTGTGCGTCGATGTTTCCGGAGGGCGAGATCCTCGAGAGTTCGACATCGTACATCTCTTTAATTTTGCCACGCCGCAACTTACACAAGAGCTTGCGCAACGAGCGATGAAAGCGGGGGTCCCGTATGTGGTAACGACTCTCTATGAAGATGTTTCGGAGTTCCACAATCAGTCTCACGTAGTCGCGCAAAAAGCTATTGAATACGTTCTTCGAGGTCAGCCGAAAGGTGAGTGGGCTGTGTCTGCTTCAGACATTGTCGCTATCCCTCGATGCAGTCGATTCGCGGCGGATGTTATCGCTACTAATGCGGCGGCGCTATTTCCGAATGGAGCAGGCGAAGCTGCGTCATTACGCAGGGATTTTCCGGATACCAAGCGTTTAATTGAGATCCCCGTTGGGCACGAAATTGGTTTGGCGAGTAGTCCCGATCTGTTTATACAACGGTACGGAATATCGGACTTTGTCTTGTGTGTCGGCCGTTTAGAGTCCCGCAAGAACCA
>JBIIYC010000253.1:0-3302 GCA_044347025.1 Bdellovibrionota bacterium | reverse complement strand
CAACGATCGATCCCCTCGCTCATACTGATTACTGAGCTCAATGGCGTAACTATTATAGACTCGGAGGGTGCTTGCATCTATCTCGGGTTGGGATTGTAGCATTGATAGCTCCTCGGGGCATACTACGAGCGCCCCCTCCCAGCATAGCGAACCACGCGCGGTAGTCAAACAGAGGCGATTCTTTTCAGGGTCTTAGCCCCAACCGCCTCAAAAGCCATTCGCGGCCCGATGCTGCTGTGCGAACGCTAGCCCTTCACCTGCTCCTTGAGGGCATACAGCACATTGAGCGCCTCTCGCGCTGAGAGCCCATCGATGTCGAGCGAGGAGATCGTAGACCGCAGCTTTTCAAGCGCCGGGTCTTTGACAATCTGCGGAGCGGGCGCAAATAGCTGCTGCTGGCGACCAGCTTGCTGCGGCGTGGTCGAGACCGTCGAAGCACCTCCCTTAACCGGAAGCTCCGAGAGGACCTCCGCGGCCCGCTGCAACACATTGCCCGGTAACCCCGAGAGCTTTGCAACCTCTAACCCGTAGGACCGAGGAGCTGGGCCGTGTTGAATTGCATGGGTAAATACAACACGATCCTCTTCCTCAACCGAACCGACTGAGAGGTTACGTAATCGCGAAGAGCGTTGCTCAAGCGAGGTTATCTCGTGGTAGTGAGTCGCAAAGAGCGTTCGACAGCCGAGATCGAGCGCAAGGCTCTCAAGGATCGCCTGCGCCAGCGACTGACCATCAGTGGTAGCAGTTCCTCTCCCTAACTCATCGATTAATACAAGGGATCTCGGCGTTGCGTTCGCCAAGATATGGGCAGCTTCCCGCATCTCTACCATGAAGGTCGACTCACCCTCGTGAAGATCGTCTGCCGCACCGAGTCTCGCAAAGATCCGATCAACAATCCCAACCGTCGCGGCGTCAGCGGGAACGAACGATCCAATCTGCGCTAGGATCGTAATGAGCGCTGTCTGACGAAGGTAGGTCGACTTACCGCCCATGTTGGGACCGGTTACGATAAAGCACGCTGGCTCAGGATCCCCGAATTCAACAGAGTTCGGAATAAAACTTCCACCAAGAAGCTTTTCGATGATCGGATGGCGTCCTTTTCGTATCGAAAGTACGGCGGTGTCCTCTACCGAAGGCTTCGTCCACTGATTCGCGTCCGCCGCTCGGGCAAGAGCCGCGAGCACGTCTAACGTTGCAAGGCTCGCTGCGATGCGGCGCAGGGTATCAACATAGGCAAGCGTTTGAGTACGGAGGTCTGCAAAGAGGATCTGCTCTCGACGAACCTGACGATCAACTGCGGTAATGACTGCGTCCTCATGCTTCTTAAGCTCCGGAGTCGTAAAGCGCTCCGCGTTTGCAGTGCTCTGGCGGCGTTGATAATGCTCTGGCATCTTGGAGCCGTGCGCGGTTGGTACCTCCACAAAGAAACCGATCACGTTGTTGGAGCGAACCTTAAGGCTCGTTACCCCAGTTGCCTGTTTCTCGCGAGTCTCAAACGCAGCTCTCCACTCGTCAGCACTGGAGCGAAGTCGCTTTATGTCATCGAGCTCCGCGTCAAACCCTTCACGGATGACACCGCCATCGTTTGTTACGTGCGGCGGATTATCAACCAAGGCAGAGGAGAGTAACTGTCGAAGTTCGATCGGCGCCTGGAGGTCATCCACGGCCCGTCGTAGAATCGAGGAGGAACAGTGCGCCAAGAGGTCTTGAAGCGACGGTATACGCTCAAGGGTGTCGCGGATAGCGCCGAGATCTTTCGGAGATGCCACCTTCAACTGAAGGCGCGCAGCAAGGCGTTCGAGGTCGCTCAGACCCGAGAGTGTGTTCGCAATCGTGCCGTAGTGCTCGATCACTTCACCAACCGCAGACTGTCGATCGAGAATCTCTGCCAGCACCGCAAGGGGAGCAACGAGCCACTGCTTCAACAGGCGTGCGCCACCAGGGGTCTCAGTCGTATTAAGAAAACCAAAAAGGGTTCCTGTGTCCGAGCCATCCTTGGTATTCTGGACGAGCTCAAGGTTGCGACGGGTTGCCGCATCGATAACAACAAGCCCGTTGCCACGATGAAGCGAGACTTCACGGATTGGGAGAGGATTCCCAAGCGAAACCTCATCGAGGTACGAGAGAAGAAGTCGTGCGGCGCGCTTCCCGGTTGGACCTAGCGCATGGAACTCATTCCTTGCTGACGGCTCAAGAAGGCGCTCAGCATCAATTGCACCCGTTCCCTCAGCCCGGAACCGCAGAGCGTTGTTGGAAATTACCCCCTCAATGCCCCTCACCCACGCTGAGCGCCGATCGACCTTTTCACCGAAGAGAGAGCGCGGAAGGACCACCTCTCGCACCATCCATGCAGCGAGCTCGCGTGGGATCGCTGCGGTATCTACACCCTCCTTGACCTTGATACACCCGGTCTGAGGGTCAGTGCACACAAGCGAGGCGGAACGCCCGTCGTGGTCGAGAGCGACGGCTGCGATAAGACTCTCCTGGGAGTCAGACGAGACGCTCGTAAAAAGGCGCATTCCTGGGGTTACGAAGCGCTCTAACGCGCGGTCGACACCCTGTCCAGAACCGGTTTGGCTTACCACGGCCACGGAGTAACCAAGCGGGAGGAGTCGATCCACATATCCGTCCAGAACAGATAACGGTACACCGCACATCGGGATCGGCTCGGCGCTGTTCTTGTCTCGCGAGGTCAATGTAAGGTTCAGCGACTTAGCTACCGTCACTGCGTCGTCATAGAAGAGCTCGTAAAAGTCACCTACCTGAAAAAACAGCAGAGCATCGGGATAGCGCTCCTTGAATTCGAGGTAGCGCTGCATCATCGGGGGGAGGTTCTGTTTAACTGCTGGGTAGCCCATAGTACCTGGTAAAGCGTTTGAACTCGGACGCCACGCGGTTGTACGCCCGCGGAAGCTAGCCGTGCGCCTGTTCTAGCGCATAACACCCATTTTTAACTACTAAAAATGACACAAATATTCGATCCCACGCGCATTCTTTTGGTGCCTGCGGCATCAGAGTTAATATAGCCCTAAGTTAGCGAACTTAGGTGAACCGTGGTTCGATGAACCACCTCGCAACAGGACGCGTATGGAAAAGCCGCTTCGGTTAGTACTAATAGACGACGATGAGGGAGTGCTTCGGGCGCTCGGTATGCTCCTGCGAGCCATGAAGTTCGAGGTGGAGATGTTCAACTCCCCCCAAAGTGGTATCGACTACGCCACGACACCTGCCTCCATCGACCTCGTGATAAGCGACTTGCGAATGCCCGGGCTTACGGGCGAGGACGTCATAAGGCAACTCAA
>JBIIYC010000252.1:0-3303 GCA_044347025.1 Bdellovibrionota bacterium | reverse complement strand
CGACCAACTCAAGCCTCCAGACTCCTGTTGCCCCCACCCAAAGCCTAGCGATATCCTACCCCCCATGCAGGTTGTCTTAGCAGCGCACGGGGTTACGAAATCATTTGAGTCACGTGGAGGAGTGGTCTCCGTCCTTCGCGGAGTTGATCTCGAGGTCAAACAAGGAGAGTTCGTCGCCCTCGTGGGACCATCCGGTTGCGGCAAGAGCACGCTCCTCAATATCGTGGGGCTCGCCGAACGAGCGACCTCGGGTGAAGTCTTTGTGGGGGGCACCCCAATTCACGCCGCTTCCGAACAGGTGCTGCGAACCACACGACGACAAAAACTCGGGTATGTGTTTCAGCAGTTTAACCTCCTCTCGACCCTCACCGTACGTGAGAACGTGATGGTGCCGCTCATCCTCAACGAGATGCCCGTTGCCCAAGCCGCAGATGAAGCAGAGCGTGTTTTGCAGCGAGTCGGACTCGCGCATCGGTCTGATGCCATGCCGTACTCGCTATCCGGTGGTGAGATGCAGCGGGTCGCCATAGCCCGCGCAGTAGTTCATAAGCCCCTTGTAATACTAGCGGATGAGCCAACCGGAAGCCTCGATTCCGCAGCGGGAGAAGCCGTACTCACGCTCCTCGGTGAACAGGCAGCAAGCGGAGTAGCCCTGTTAATGGCAACGCACAGCGAAGCCGCCCTCAAACGGTGCTCACGAGTCGTTCGGATGATGGATGGGGCGCTTGAAGGGTGAAGATTCGTCGCGACCAGCACTCTTTATGAGGACGTGGCTCTTTCGTCGCTTCATCGTACGACGTCTTAGTCGCAATCCCATTCGAGCTTTCCTCCTGGTAACCGCCATCGCAGTTGCAACAACCCTCATCGCCTCCGTCTATCGGGTGAGCGTTGCGGGCGTTAACTCCTTTGAGGAATCCCTTGGATTCTCTCCCCAGGATTACCCACTCGTTATCGCTCCCCGCGGAGGTGGTATTCAACTCTCCGAGCTGGGCGCATGTCTGGCACCACTACGGACCTCGTTTGCCTTTGCCGCCTATCGACTTGAGGCTGGGGAGCTTACAACTCGCGGCACCCGCCACGCCGCCGCTATAATAGGAATCGGAGGATTCCAAGACCAAGGAGCCCAGAGCGCTCTCGCAGGGGAGATCCGTCTCTCGCACGAGGCCCAGCGCAGGTTCGGGCTTACCCCAGGAGACCGCGTAGAGATCACTACGCAGCATGGAACCGTGCAGGGACCAGTCGAACCCGCTTCCACTATCGGAAACGCGCTTCCGAGTGATGGACTAATTATCCCTCTCTCGCGGCTCTTTTCCGGATCGCGTCCCCCCGTGGTTGATGCGATCCTTGTTCGTCCATATGGAGACAAACCACTTGTGCACTATCAACACGCACTCACTCAGTGGTTGCTATCCTGCGGCGCACTGTCAGCGCCGATACAGGTTGACACATCAACGAGTCGCGTCGAGCGAGGAGAGAGCCTCGTTGCAGCCTACCGATTTAACGTCATGATTATGGCCAGCATGGCGCTGCTTGTCTGCACACTCCTGGTGTCGCAAGCAACGCAGCTTAGTTTGCGGAACCTCTCCCGTGAACTCTCGGTGCTTCGAACACTTGGTGTTGAGCGAGCAGCGTGCATGGCCAGTGTCGTTCAGGAAGCGGCAATGCTGGCAGGACTCGGAGCACTTCTCGGAGTGACTGTCGGGGAGCCTCTCACCGTGTGGATAACACAACTCTTTCTTCAGACCGCGCACGATATCTACAACATATCGCTCGGTGCCGCAGGTCACGGGCAGCTCATCCAGGCAGCCATCGTTGTCTGCGGCATGGTAGCAGTGTCCTCCGTTGGCGCCGCTTTTGGTGGGCTCGACGCCCTTCGGGTTGCCCCCTCACTCGGCACCCGCTCAGAGCACACCGGAGTGAAACCTATCGCCCACCGTTGGGCACTCCTTGTAGCGCTGACTACAACAGTGAGCTGCCTCCTCATCGCGCTGATAGCCATCTGGACGGAATCCACTCTCTTTGCGTACCTGTTTGTGGCTGGTTGCATCGGAGCTGTCGCTGGAGTAACGCCGTACGTCATTGTGGTTGCCTCTCGTTGGTTATCGGTGCTCCCTGGATCTGTTTTGGTTTGGTTCGCGCAGGGAGGAATCAAGACTCGGGGACGCGGCTTCCTGCTCGGTGCTGTTGGTGCCTCGCTCGGAATGAGCCTCATTTGTGCGCTCTCCCTCATGGTAGGAAGTTTCCGAGAGACCCTCGACAGGTGGGCAGCGCAGCGGTTACACGGAGACCTCTTTGTCTCTGCCGCACTTGAAGGGCAGGGGAACGAAAGTCGCATCCCCGCGCCGTTCGAAGATAATGTCCGTACGATCCGCGGAGTGAGCCGAGTGGTCCCATACTTTGAGACGATGACAACCTACCGGGATCACCCCCTCGTGGTCGCAGCATCCGATGTAGCAACGCAGATCGATCGTGGGGTGTATGTTGTACGAGCAGGGAACCTCGACCGAGAGCTGCTTCGCACAGGAAGAGCCGCACTTATTAGCGAAAGCGCTGCGCGCAAACTCAAACTCTCAGTAGGTGACGTCATTAGCCTCGAAGGAACCACACTTCCCGTAGTCGCCGTTATTCAGGAGTTTGGAACAGAGCACCCCTTAGTGCACGTCGATAGATCTCTCTTTCGATCGCTCTACCCCGCACACGATCCTAAGAACCTTACAATCGACACCGCCTTACCGGAGGCGATCGCTGATATCCGTGCAGATCTTCAGAAACGAATTGGGGTGGTCGGTATTGTGCGTGACAACCGAGAGCTTCGAACCCTGGTGCTTACCCTCTTTGATAGAACCTTTCAGGTGACTCTTAGCGTTCGATGGATCGTGTTCGGTATCGCGCTACTTGGGTTATTGCTGGCATCTCTACAACACCTCTGGGAGCGTCGCCGCGAGATCAAAACGATGCACGTTCTTGGCTTTTCGCCCTATCAGATTATCGGTGCTCAGGTAGTTGAGATGACCGTTGTATGTGCCTTGCCCGTCTGTGTCGGGCTCCTCGGAGGAGGCTTTCTTGGATGGGGCCTAACGGCGCTCGTGAACCCACGCTCGTTTGGGTGGTCACTGCACTTTTCGCTATCTCTGACACCTGTACTGATAGCGATCGGATTCATAGTCGGAGTCGCGCTCGCCGTCGGCCTTGCGACCCGCAGCATGCTTGCTACAACTATTAAGGAGGCAAAGTTAGCAGATGAGTAGGTATCTTCGAGTAACCCACCAGATCGCGCATGCTCTCCTTTTGGGATGGATGTGT
>JBIIYC010000006.1:0-35153 GCA_044347025.1 Bdellovibrionota bacterium | reverse complement strand
CCTCGGGGGAGCAACTGCCAGAACGGAGAAGGTAGCAGATACCCATGATGGGAGGCAACCACTCGCCCCGGCCCAGAATGCACCTATCTCTGAGCACTTAGGGGATTATCCCCCATTGACCGCCTCGGCCACACCCAATACGCTTCAGGGCGGAACACTTCGAGATACCGCACCATGACAACAACTATCGCACTCCATGAGCTCGTCTCGTTTCTCAATCAGGAACTGCGGATCGCCACCTACTCCGACATGGCTCACAACGGCCTTCAGATCGAGAGCTCCACGAGCGGAATCTCGAAAGTTGCGTTTGCAGTAGATGCCGGAATGTCCGTTATGAAATCGGCGATTAGCCGCGGGTGCCAACTGCTCGTGGTCCATCACGGAGTGCTCTGGGGACGGCCGGAGCCAATTACCGGGGCGTGGGCACGAAAGCTTGAGCTCTGCCTTGCCAACGGACTCTCCCTGTACGCGGCACACCTACCGCTCGATGGACACCCCTCTCTGGGTAACGCGGCGCAACTGGCTCAAGTCCTCGGCGCTGTATCAACGGTCCCAGGGTTCGACTACAAAGGTAGCCCGATAGGGTGCATAGCCGAACTCCCCTCCCCTCGAGACATTCGAGACATTGCCGACGCACTCGGCACATGTGAGGGGGCTCTCACTCCTCCCCTCGTTCTGCCGTTCGGCAGGTCCCAGGCTCGCACCATCGGCATCGCCACCGGCTCTGCGACCTCGCTCATTCCAGATGTCGCCGCTCTCAACCTCGATCTTTTAATTACAGGGGAGCCAAAGCAGGAAGCGTATCACGCAGCGCAAGATCTCGGATGCTCAGTGATTTGCATGGGACACTATGCGAGCGAGACCTTCGGAGTACGCGCCTTGGAGCGTGTACTTCAAACTCATTTTCGTGTACAAACTGAGTGGATTAGCGAACCAACGGGAATTTAACCCACAGAGTGCGTAACTGCGTGACGACAGCGTTCGACACGTAGGTTCGATCACCCGGAACATTTCGCTTAGCACCGAGGTGCTGCACAATAGTTTCGATTCCCTAAACGGGGATCTATTTCTCTAAGGACAGACGTATGCAGGAGTTACAAAACCTTAACTTTAGCGGCAAGCGAGTACTCATTCGGGCAGACCTGAATGTGCCGCTGAATGAGCAGCTTGAGATCACAGACGACAATCGTATCAAGCAGTTCCTCCCGACGCTCCAAGTTGTGCTCTCGCAAGGCGGTCGCGCTATCCTCATGTCACATCTTGGCGAGCCGTCAGGAGTAGATCCAAAGTTCTCGCTTAAGCCTGTGGCTCGCCGCCTGGCGGAACTCCTCAACACGGACGTAGCTCTGGCACCCGACTGCATCGGTCCCGAGGTAACGAAGATGGTTTCCGAGCTACAGGATGGGCAGGTGCTGCTCCTTGAGAACCTCCGCTTTCAACCCGGAGAGAAGAAGAACGACCCCGAGTTCTCAGCTCAACTTGCGAAACTTGGCGAGATCTTCATCAGCGATGCTTTTGCGACAGCTCACCGAAGCCACGCATCCATGGTCGGCGTTCCAACGCTGTTCAAGGTCAAGGCAGCCGGACTTCTCATGCAGAAGGAGATCAACTACTACAACCAAGCGCTTGAGAATCCAAAGAAGCCCCTGTGTGTTGTCATCGGCGGTTCAAAGGTTTCCAGCAAGCTTAACGCCCTCGTAAACCTTGCATCAAAAGCGGATAAGTTGATTATCGGTGGCGCGATGGCGAACACATTTCTCGCGGCGCAAGGACTACAGATGGGACGCTCCCTATACGAGCCCGATCTCGCTCCAAAGGCCTTGGAGCTTTTGGGCACCCTCGCTCGTAGAGACTGCAAGGTATACCTTCCGGTCGATGTAGTCGTCGCACCAGCGCTTAATAGCAAGGGGCTTGGACGCGCAGTTCCGGTCCAGGAGATTCCCGCGGACACTATGGCGCTCGACATCGGCCCCGCAACCAGCCTGCTCTATCGCGAGGCCCTTCACACCGCGGAGACGATCGTTTGGAACGGTCCGATGGGTGCCTATGAGAATGAGGAATTTGCAAAGGGAACACACGACATGTGCGAATCCATTGCAGGAGCTCACGGCTTAACGGTAGTCGGCGGTGGTGATACCGACGCGGCGATCCATCATATGCAGCTGGCTCACAAATTCAGCTTTATCTCGACAGCTGGTGGCGCATTCCTTGCTCTCCTTGAGGGCAAATCGCTTCCGGGTATCAAGGCTTTAGAGTAGATCGAGAGGGAACGCCTGACGCGCTAGGAGTCATCCCTGCGGGTCAGGCGTTGCTCGCCAACAACACGGTCTCACGGGCTCCCCCTCCTACGCTGAGCGCTCTCCGTCGCTCGCCCACGAAATCACCCTCATACATATCAACATCTTAGCGCCGTCAAACCGCGCAGCCTCGAGCACCTCGGAAGAGAAATCACCGCAGAAATGCGGACCCGGTTTTTTTTCCAGCTGCCCCCGGGCGGAAGCGTGCTATACCGATCTGCCAACACAACGGCAACGGGAGGATCACGGGTCGGTACCATGCGAAAGCGAACTGGCGAGGACTTGCACGGCTCTACGACGAGCGTTACGGCTGGTAGGTCGACCAGGCCTCCGCGACGAGAACCGCCGCGCCCCTCTCAACACCTTACACGCTCCACGCACTACCTCGGAATCGACGACTATCAAACCCTCGTGCGGAAGAGTGTGGCATCTGTGGGGTGCTTCGACTTGGCCCAGCCCATCCCCATCTGTACGAATACGAACGAGTTCGTCACGGCTATCTACTCTCACCAATCGGTGTGCATTGAGGCGAGCGACATGCTCGTACAACGACTCAACGAACGCACACGTGAGGACCTGATTGGGGGCTCGATCAGCGAGATCCTCCCGGCGAGCCGAAATTGGGGGATCGTCTTCGCCCAGTGGCATCAAAATTCGTTGCGTCGCGACCTACTAGAGATCGACCTGTATAATCAAGACGGAACGATCTGGACGGCCCAGGTTGCACTGTACCCAAAGATACTCGATGGATTCCTCCAACGATTTTGGTTCGTGGCGCGCGATATAACCCCGCAAACTGAGGCGATGCACGCCCTCTCATCAATAGAATCGCACTACCAAGCGATGCTCAATACACCAGATACCCTTAGCTTACGTATCGCTGCCAACGGAGTGTGTAACTATATCAGCCCAGCCTCTATTGCTGTGTTGGGTTTGTTACAGAACGGTTCACTCTCTCGTTCTATCCCTCTGCAAGAGATCGTTTCGCCAGATGATGCAAAGACGCTTCTGGCTCTTTTCCACCAAACAAAGCACTCCCCCGTTCCGCCGCCCCCGCTTGTTATTCATTTTAAGATGAGAGACGGTGCATTTGCCCCATTCCTGGCGCGACCATACCCGACCTGGTCAAGTCAAGGAACGATGGAGAGCTGCGACATCGTAGCGTCCCGACAAGTCCCATCCGAGATTAGCCGAAGACCTGGCCTACCCAGCGTAGCAAACGATTATCACCGAACGGTCGCCCACGACCTTAATAATTACTTGATGGCGATCCGAACTCACCTCAGCCTTCTAAGCGGATCCACAACAACCCACGATTCTCCGAACTTTGATTCCCTTAGGGTCGTCAATGACACCCTCAAAAAGTGCATCACCCTGACGCGGCATTTTTTTGATATGGCTCAAGATTCTGGACGATCGAAGCACTCGCTTGACCCGAACCAGGAACTTCGGAATGTAATTTCTCTCGTCCGTCCGATGGTGCCTGAAGGGATACGAATCGTTCTCGTGGAGAGCCTTGAGCCTTGTTGGATTAATGCTGATGAACTCTCATTCTCCCAAATATTCTCAAACCTGATTCTTAACGCATCAGAAGCGCTCAAAACTAGCGGTATCATCAAGCTGCAAGCGTCTCGCGTACCATCAACCACGCAGCACCAGCCTGATCTGGTTCGTGTCGATATTACTGATGATGGTCCTGGTATACCACCAGCCATTCTACCATTGATCTTTAACCCACAAATCTCCACCAAATCGGACACCCATCACCATGGCCTTGGGCTCGCATCGGTAAAAGCACTCGTCGAGCACCTCGGCGGAGGTATCCGGGTTGATTCGTCTTCTCACGGCTCAACATTTCTCGTAACGTTTCCGGTCGCTGAGAGCCCCGATCGCTGCGCCTCTCTTCCTTCGCATCCAAGCCCCCCTATGCCTGCACACACACCGGGGTTGCGTATCTTACTCGCTGACGATGAGCCGATAATTCGTGATGCAATCGGGAACATTCTCTCCACTATGGGACACTCGGTTCATGCGGTGTGCGATGGAGCTTCGGTGCTCCAATACCTCGCGACCAAGGCCTCGGATATTGATGCGGTGATCCTTGATAATTACATGCCCACGGCACGCACGAGTGATATCGCGCGACGCATCCTTGAGCTACATCCTGAGCTGCCGGTGATTATTACCAGTGGCGATCCGAAGATGTCGCATGAGCTCCGCGCTCTCCGAGCACCGATAACATTTCTGGCAAAACCCTTTACCCCTGACGAGATCGCAGCGGTGTTAAGCAAGCACAACAAAATGAACCTCTTTGCCAGAATGAGAGAAGTCGCATCCGAAGAGGATTGACTTTCCGCCAGGAGACACCGTTGGGATGCGACCAGCACACCCATGGTGCCAGAACTATCGCGCCGATTCGAACCCAGTAGAGCCTTCTTGGGTAGCAGCCTTCTTGCGACTCTTCTGCAGCTCCCGCTCCAAACGCAACTGTCGACGCTCAGCTTCCATTCTCTTCCGACGCTCCTCCTGCTCCTTGCGTCGAAGCAACGCTTGCTCTTGCCGATACTTTGCCTGTTGTTGACGCTTATCGAGAACTGGAGTTGGAGTATAGGGCACCACCTGTTGTCTGTATCGGGGAGGAACCTGGCTGAGGTCATCAACAAAATGAAGGTTCCCGGAGCTATCCATATATCGAATCTGCTGCGCGACACACACCGCGATTCCACCAACGAAAACCACGGAGAAAGCAGCGAGTAATAAGAGGGTTACATTGGTGCGCATAGACTATCCTGCATGCTTAACGAGCTACTTCTTGTTTAATGCTAGCACAATTCGCTGCGCCAGTGCACCGGGCATACGCCCGACCTTTGCCACCTCCTCCGAAGTAGCCGCAGCAATGCCTTTATTGCTCTTGAAGTGCTTAAGGAGACGACGCTTCATCTCGGCGGTAACCCCGGATACTGAATCGAGTTTCGAGTTAAAAACTCGCTTCGAACGCTTTGCCCGATGAAATGTGATAACAAACCGATGCACCTCATCACGGATCCGTGCCAAAAATCGGGTCATGGGAGCCCCCTCGTCCAACATAATTGGCAATTCATGGCCGGGAATATACAAGCGTTCCGGCTTTCGAGCGATATCGTTGGATTGCACCTCGCTCTCTGTGCGCATCTTCGCGAGCGCCACTATCTCGACCGAGAGCCCGAGCTCATCCCGAGCTTGCAGCGCCATCGATAGCTGCCCTGCTCCACCATCGATCACGAGAAGATCCGGTAGCGAATCCTCCGCAGCCCCCCTCTTCAATCTCCGCGAAACCACCTCGTGCATCGACGCAAAGTCGTTCGGCATACCAAGTTGGGTTACGTTGTACTTTCGATAGGAGCTCTTGTCAGCAACGCCATCAAAAAAGGCTACAATTGCTCCAACAGTGTCCGAGCCCTGAAAATTAGAGATATCGACGCACTCTACGCGACGCGGAATCTGCCTCAGACCGATGGTCTTGGCCAACGCATCCCCAACAACATCCCACTGAGACTCGTGCGTAAGAGATCCTTGGAGTGCATGTCGAGCATTCAACTCAGCCATCGATAGCAATCGAGCTTTTGATCCACGCTGGGCAAAGATCACGGAAACCGCACTTCCTGCTCGGGCTGAAAGGCCCGCCTCAAGCACCGAACTATTGGCTAACTCCAGCGGCAGTATCACTTCCTGAGGGATCTCCCGTCCACCCTCATAGAACTGCTGAAGAATTCCCTCTACGAGGTCTTCATCAGAGACCTCTACCCCTTCAAGGACGAACGGCTTGCTCTCCGCAATCCTGCCATTACGGACCAGCAGCACACAGACCGCCACATGCCCGCCCTCTCTAACAAAATTGAAAACATCCCGATTCTCGCCACGAAACGACACAAGCGAGTGAGTGGACTGAAAATTCTGAAGCGCCTCAATCCTATCTCTCCACGCAGCAGCCTCCTCAAAGCGCAGTCCTTCCGCCGCACTCTCCATCTTGGCATTGAGTTGCTTGATTGTGCCCGATGTTTTTCCTTCGAGGATGCCGATGGCCTGTTTGATGTACTCCCGGTATTCGGCACTATCGACCGGAATACAACACGGTGCGCAGCAGCGCTTAATCTGATACTCCAAGCACGGTCGTTGGCGGTTATACAACACTGAGTCCGAGCACGTGCGAAGAGGCACAACCTTACGGATCACTTCCAATAGATTACGCAGCTCTCCACCGAAGGCATACGGCCCGAAATATGTCGCGCCATCGTTGTGCGTGCGGCGCACGAGCTCTAACCGGGGCCACTCGACACGCTCATCAATACGAATCGAATAGTACGCTTTGTCATCTTTGAGGAGGATATTGTAGCGGGGCTTATACTTCCCGATCAGATCCCTCTCAAGCAGAAACGCCTGCTCCTCGGTTTGCGTAACAATCGTCTCGAAGGAAACCATGCGACGGAGTAGAAACTCTATCTGATAGCGACCATCGCCTCCGGTGAAGTATGTTTTGAGCCGCGCTCGAAGACTCTTTGCCTTTCCGACATAAATTACCGTTCCCTGATCATCGCGCATCAGGTACACGCCAGGCTCCTCGCATACGTTGAGCGCTTGCCGTCGGAGAAGGTCAATCTTGTCGTTTTCAGCGTCAGCGCTCATATACAGTCAATCCCTCGCCTCGCATCAACGCTGGATCCTACGAACTATCTGCGCAATAAATGCATCGGTCGGCACGACTCGGGCACTAACATGCATAACACCGATTCGCGCGCGAATCTCCGCTCGGATACTGCTTAGCTTTACCGCATCTTTCGCGGTACACAAAAACACCATGTCCGGATATTCCACCATCATTCGAGTAATATCGTTCTCAGTGTAGGAGTGGTGATCCGGAAACGGAAATGTCGCCTCAATTGAGAACCCGAGCCCCTCCAAAGATTGGAAGAACGCTTCAGGGTTAGCGATCGCTGCGAACGCACAGACGCGCCTGGGTGAGATCTCCTCGCGAGTATCTATCCCCACAACTCGGCCCGGCTCCAAGTAGGAGCGAAACACTGAGCTTCCATCTGGAAGAACTCGCAAAATTCTCTCGTCAACGGCAGGTAGTGCCTCTAACGACATGACTTTGCGCTGAGATACTACGATTAACGATGCTCGCCGCAGCGCTCGTCTACGACTCTCTCGAAACATGCCGAGCGGCAAGAGTTCGCCCTTCAGAAAATCAACGATGGAACGCTCGGTCCCCGCAAAAATAGAAACGATATCGACATCTCGATGTAATGCTCGATGTTGCAATCCATCATCAAGTAAAATGACGTCTCCTGCCAAATCACGTTCAATCAGCTTTGCTCCCTGCGCCCGACGACGCGCGACATACACAGGAAATCCCTGTTGAGCCATAAGAACAGGCTCGTCCCCAACCATCTCTGGGGTATCCTGCGCTACCACCCGATGGGGACCTCGTATACGACCACCGTATCCTCGTGAGAGGATAACTGGGCGGCGACCACGCTTCTGTAATTCTTCGGCGATGTAGAGGCACAAGGGAGTCTTTCCATTACCACCCGCGGTAATATTCCCGATACTGACCACCGGAATAGAGCTGCGATAGGTTCGCAGAATCCTACGGTCGTAGAGCCATCCTCGCAGCCACGTTACGGCGCCGAAAAGAGCTGAAGAGAGCTTTAACAAGACTGACATCGGTACTCCTCGCTCTCAGAAATCACGGACAGAACTCGTGCAGACGACCCCTGGTGAAGCTGGGAGACAACTCGACCCGCCGCCCCCACATCTCGCAATACTGGATCGCGATCGGAGAGCCGGACGAGTGTGCGGTAGATACCCTCAGCATCCACAACTTCGATGACCCCCCTCCGGTTCCTCATTTCGGTAATCAATTCACGAATCACGGAGGTGTGAGGTCCAACTACTACGGGGACTCCATACATAGCTGGCTCAAGTGGATTGTGACCTCCAATATCGACAAGGGTTGCCCCAACAAACGCGAGATCAGCGGCGGCGTACGCTCGCTCTAGCTCACCCATGGTATCGAGCAGTAGGACATCAACATCTCTGCCAGACATTGCGCCGCTATCCGATCTTCGAACCACACTCAGTGGCACTTTCTGAAGCTCATCCCAAAAATAAGAGAATTTCTCGGCATGCCGAGGAGCCACAATCACTTTACACCGCTTCCCATCACTCCACATGCGGGTAAGTGCCGAGAACCATGCTCGCTCTTCGCCTGGTCGAATACTCCCAAGCACCACTATCGAAGCACCGCTCTGTATCTCCGGAAAGAATTCACGTCGGGCATCATCACGGGCTTGCTCTCCGCAGTATCGCGGCTGCACATCATACTTAGTGTGACCGGTTACGTGAATTCGCGAGGGCTCAACCCCTAACTCCAAGAAACGAACGCGTTGCTCATCATCGGGAACCGAAACACTCACAAATCCCCGTAAGACGGGCGAAAAGAGCCCCCGCAATCCGAGATACCGCCCGAGGGTGTAGTCCGAGACACGCCCGTTTATTATGTGACACGGGACTCCTCGTGCGAGCACCGCTTGAAAAAGTGTTGGCCACAACTCCGTCTCACACACAACAAAACGATCAAAGGTGAGGCGCTTAAGCGCTCGTCTCACAACAAACGGAGCATCTAACGGCAGGAGGCGTGTCGCATCGACCGAAGAAGCTCCTCGATCGAGTCCTGTAGGAGAGGTCGCGGAAAGAAGAATGCGATCAGTGCTCATGGCTTCTCGAATGCGTTGTACGAATGGAAGCAATCCCTGAACTTCACCGACCGAAGCCCCGTGCAGCCACCATCCTATCGGAGGCAACGTGCCCCAATCGCCCAACCGCTCCTCATAACGACGACGCCCGCGCTTGAATGCAAGGAGACCGAGGCTCACTAAGGGAACCGCGCAGGTCGTTGCGATCTGATATGTCGCACTAAGCAGACCAGTGTCGATCGGCTCTTTCGGTGATCTCATGTAACGCTTCCTGAACCCGTTGGCGGGCATCTTCAATATCAGCTTCTGGCTTCACAACAATCGGCTCACCGACAATCAACACCCCTCGGGAAAAAGGTTTTGGGATAATCATGCCATCCCACGAGCGCAACTGCCACTTGCCCTCAGTTGAATAACTGACCGGGTAGATCGGAACTCCTGTTTTTTGCGCCAAGGCGACAACCCCCTCTTTGCACTCGTAGCGTGGACCACGTGGCCCATCCGGAGTTACCCCTACGTCAGCACCAGCTTGTACGAGCCGAATAAGCTCCAAAAGTGCGCGAGCCCCACCACGGGACGATGACCCGGCTACCGACCGAATACCGAGCAACTGGATTGCGAGAGCTATCAAACGCCCATCACCATGTCGACTAATCAACATATGCAGCCCCATGGGCCGCCGGCCGCGCACCCTTCGGTACTGTCGTGGAAGCATTAACATTCGGCCGTGCCAGAACGCGAAGATACAGGGGGACGCCGAGGGACCCCGTTCAATTTCTCCAAGGGTAATCCGCTTCCATCGAATCGTAGCCGTCAAAGCACGGATGATCCCAGCGGCGAGTATGCCGCCCACAAAGACCTTGAGCGTTTTCGATAGGGAGCGAGCTTCCATAGAGCAATAGTGTAGCCCCCTCAGGCATCCCGAGCAAATGGGTGAAAACCCCAAAAACGCCTGACCCTCATGGAAAAACTTCTGTATCTCCTATCGCTTACAATTACCGCACCGCGCTACGATCCGGGGTGCTCCGGAGCCTACGAAGAGACGGCGTGCCCCAAGCGTATACAGTGACCGCTGCCCTGGGCCGAGCCGCCGAGCGCCTTTGAGCAGATACGCAATCCTACCGTTCCATTCGGCGGCCACCTCAACCCCAATCGCTGGCGTTGTGCCAACGTTTGTCACCTCTACGTTGATGTGCTCAATCTGGGTCTGCCCTCTCTTCGAAACGTAGACGACGCTCGGAGTCTTTGCATGAAGGCGAGTCGTCTCCTCCTCACGCATCGCGATGGTCGAGGGCACAGTAGTTGACCGACTCTTTCGAGGAGCCGCATACACCACGACTGGCTCCATGAGCCGTATAAGAGAGACAAGAAAACACAACACTCGCAGGCAACGCATACCGATGATTCGTATCGATGCCGTCAGAAGTTGCGCGCTAGCAGGGTGGTGAAAAAGGGTTCCGTCGTGAGCATTTTGAGAGTTTTGACGAAACAAGGCGGAGATGACGAAAAAACCGGATGCGTATCCTCTGAGATACGTTGAGGATTTTTTCGGCGGCTCCAACGAAGTTGCAGTCAAACTATCGAAATGCGCAACAGGAAGTCTTTTTTCACCACCCTGCTAGGGACCTACTCCCCCTCGCGAAACTGCAGGGCGTGAAGGCGCGAATACTCAGCACCGAGGGCGAGTAGCTGGTCGTGCGTTCCCTGCTCCACAATTCGTCCCCCGCTCATCACCACGATTAGATCTGCGTCTCGAATGGTAGAGAGCCTGTGCGCGATGACAACGGTCGTGCGACCAGCTACCAACGCCTCAATCGCCATCTGAACCTCTCGCTCCGCGCGATTATCTAGGGACGCGGTTGCTTCATCGAGAATAAGGATCGGGGCATTTTTCAGGATAGCACGAGCAATTGCCAATCGCTGTCGCTCGCCACCGGAGAGGCTCATTCCACCCTCACCCACAACCGTATCGAATCCTGAGGGCAGCCTCTCAATAAAATCCATGGCGAACGCCGCCTTCGCAGCGCCTAAGACCTCGTCCCGAGATGCAGCAGGATTCCCATATGAAATATTGTTGTATACCGTGTCGTTAAACAGGAATGTATGTTGTCCGACCATTGCGATCCGTGAACGCAACTCCGGCAGCCGCAGCTGACGGATGTCAACGCCACCAAGAGAAACGGTGCCTTGGGTTGGATCAATGAAGCGAGGGATCAGATCTACCAAGGTACTCTTCCCTGCCCCCGAAAATCCAACCAAGGCGATCTTCTTCGACTCTGGTATTACCAAGGATATATCCCTGAGCGCGCCCACTCGCTCCTCACCCTCACTACGGGTTGGATACTCATAGGACACCCGGTCGAAAGCCAGCTCATGGCTCTTCGGCAATGGAAGTGGCGCCTCCGGCTCCTGAATAGTCGGAGGAGTATCGAGGATCTCAAAGATTCGCTGTGCACCGGCCAATCCCTGCTGGACCGTTGCATTTACCCGGGTCAGCTTTTTGAATGGTTCGTACATCAAAAATACCGAGACTAGGAATGCCATGAAGCCACCGGCCGTTCTTGCTCCAGAGATAACGGTGTATCCGCCGTACAGGAGAACGCCTGAAATCGCTAGACTCGCGAGAACCTCATTAATTGGCCCCGCCAACGCACGCACCCGCTCGGAGCGAATAAAGGTCTTCGTCAGCTCGTGATTGCCTCGCTCGAATCGCTCCTGCTCGAACTGCTCACGTGAGAAGATCTTCACAACTCGGTGGCCTTGCATGCTCTCTTGAAATAGTGCTGAGAGCTGCCCGATAGCATCCTGTCCACGCTTAGACAATTTGCGCATCCGCTTGCCAATTCGAGCAATCGGAAAACCTGCCAAGGGAAAGAACACAACCGCGAGCGCTGAAAGCATCGGATCGAGGTACATACACGATCCAAGCAAAACGAGAACTCGAATAGCATCGCGAATGATTGTGGCCGAGGAGTCGGTGAGAAGCGTACGAATCAGGATAACGTCCGACGTTACCCGGGACAGTATCTCTGCTGTGGAGTTTCTCACAAAAAAATCCGGAGAGAGGGAGAGAACGTGGCGATTTACATCATTTCGCAGATCCTCCGTCACCTTGTGGCCCACAGATGCCATCAAGTACTGCTGACCAAAATCAGCCGCTGCTCGAACAATTGAGAATCCGACCAAAAGAATCGGTAGCACCCAAAGCAACTTCTCATCGCGCTGCGTGAAAACCCCATCGAGGATGTACTTCACAAGAAACGGCACGACACCATCCGTCGCGCCGAATAGCACCATTAATCCAAGCGCGGCCCAAAATTGCCGAGCATGAGGCTTGAGGTATCGAAGGATTCGCTTATACATGCCTACTTATTCTCCCTCGTACCTAACGCCACAATCATCTCCACAACTCGTTGTGAAACCGTCTGCTCGGAGGCTCCCGTACTATCGGTAGATAGGAGTGAGCTCCGAACCTCTGCGAGATCGGCAATCATCTGTTCTCGCTCGGGCCCATCATCAACAATTCTCTCAAGCTCCTCAAAGAGGCGATCCTCGGGAACCTGTGGCTCCATCAGTTCCCGAACGGTATGTGACTTGATGATATTGACCGGAGAGTACTCGCTCAAGGAGAGAAGGAAACTAACTACCACTTTTGCGATCCGTGTACCAGCATACACACACACAAACGGCAAACCCGCTATTGCTCCCTCAAGATTACAGGTTCCGGACTTCAGAATGCCGAGACGCGCCCGGCGCATCTCCTGCGACGGCTCGCCATGTCTCCACTCTGTCGCTGTCAAAACGGACTCCGGCACACGGCCTTTAATCAAGGTGCGCGCCCACCCGGCATCCATGTTTGGAGCCAAGAGCACAACAGCCTTCAGATCAGGGTGCCGCTCTCGAACGCGACCAAAACAACGCAGCATCGGACCAAGAAGTCGCTCAACCTCAAACTTCCTACTCCCAGGAAGGAGCAACATCGTATTCTCTCTCGGCTCGTTAACCGGGGAACGATCGATGGTCTCTGAAAGGGGGTGCCCCACATAGGTTGCCTTGACACACCCATGTCGCTCATAGAATTGTGGCTCAAAGGGAAAAATAGCAGCAACGCGATCTACATACCGGTCAATTTTCTTTACGCGACCACTCCGCCATGCCCAAACTTTCGGGGGGATATAGTAGAGCACCGGGATGCCGGCTTTGCGCGCGACTTTTGCGAGCCGCAGATTGAAATCAGGATAATCGACGAGCACGAGAACGTCTGGCCGCCAATCGCGCACGAGCGCCGACATTGCCCGAAAGGCGCGAATAATTTTCGTAAGGGAGCGACCGATCTCCAGAAAGCCCATCGCTCCGCCAGCACGATAGCAATCGACATCAAGACGCGCCCCGGCTTGCTGACATGCCCGCCCAGCCATCCCACGAATATCAACATCGGGCAGGCGGGTCTTCAAGGCACGGACGACCCGCGACACGTGTTGATCCCCCGAAACCTCGCCCGCGCTGATAAGAACCTTAAGACCCATGGTAGGGTGTTGTACCCTGTATTAGGGTTCGGGTAAACAATCTAACAGAAACAGCATGTTAGAACGACACGTTGGTTAGTATGCGCCGACAGTGGATTGAGCAAGGCCGACGATCGGCCCCGCTATCACCGAGCTCCTCAACGCGCCAAAAGATCCCGAATCTCAATCAGAAGCTCCTGGTCCTTCGTCAGCGCCGGAGCCGCCGCAGGCGCAGCCGCTTCCTGCGCCTTGCTCTTCATAATCCATCCGAGAAACTTAACGATGAAAATAAACAGAGCCAGGGCAACGATCAAAAAGTTCATTACCTCACCGAGAAACAGCCCGTATGGGATCTCCTTCCCGTTCACCACAAATTTCCAACCGAGATACCCTTGCTCTCCCGGCAGCACGCTTCCAATGAGCGGCATGATAACGCTCTTCACCAGCGAATCTACGATCTTCCCGAACGAAGCTCCGATGATTACACCCACAGCGAGATCAACAACATTCCCTTTGAACGCAAACGCCTTGAACTCATCAACAAGAGACATCGCTTTTTTAGAAACATCCATAGCCCTTCTCCGTATACTTAGAGGTTAACTTTTAGACCCGTAATCGTGTACACATCGTTCGGCTTTCTACCCTCAGCCGGTTGATTGATGTAGTAATCTCGCACTGAGAACACAAGGTTCACCATCGATGTAAGAGCTGCTTCGATACCAACCTCCCCGTTGAAGATATATTGGGAAGCATCTTCGAAGCTGATCAGGTACTCAGCGGACTGGTATATCGAGGCAGTCTCGCTGAGTGCCCACGTCCAACGATTCGCTACACGCGCAGCCGCGAAGTCCTCTTGCTCGCCGCCCAGATTCTCCCAAACGTACGAGGGACCCGCCTCAAGGCTTAGTGTCGTGACGTCGTCTTTTACAACATAGGCACCGAGAGCGGGGCTCACAATAACTCGATAATTGAGATCTGCGATCTCATCGTACGCAAACGAGGTGTTGCCGCCAGCAAACCACACAGTATCAAGGGTATGTTTGTAATCACCGCTCGCTCGCGCCATATTTTTTGTGACCTCTCGGCTTCCATCCGGTGTATCGGAGGCATTACCGTAGTTGTAATCAGCCTCGAAACGCCATGCCTCCTCTTGGTAATCGCGCGCGAGCTTTCCATTGAGATTCAAGCTCGTCGTATTGCTATTGCCCTCAGTATAGTTAAAACCTGCGGTAACGCTCTTATCCCAAATCGAAGGATCCTTCGGAGCAACCTCACACGGCGCCGCAGCCTTTGCCGGCGCGCCTTCCAGTCCCTTGGACGCGAATGTTGGGGTTTGAGCCGTTGCTTGTTGCAACGATGCTATCGTTACCGCACAGAGAAGTGCCGTGATGGTGCTTACTCTCATCTATCCTCCCATATCGAATACGGAGCGGAGTCCCGCTCTCCGTGGTTGTCTCTACCGCCGGCTGCAAGCGAACTCAACTGCTGGCGCGGTACCATAGTCACAAACGGAGCCAAAGTGAAGAGTGTTCCGTCCCTGGAGTTCGAAGGGGTCATCACGCTACACCATGGCTGGCATCGGGGTGCGAGCACCTTTTCTCCGCTACCATTTCCCAGCTCGCAGCCGCAACCATACGAGGAACCGTTAGATCGGGGCGATCTGGGTGCCACACCAGAGGTAATCTCTTGATCTGACGAAGCCTTTACAAAGCCTACGGCAGGCCATCCCGAGCTCAAAACAATGTATAATAAACCTCAGGTCGACCCTCGGATGTGCCGATGTACTTTGTAGGCGTAGTGGATTTAGAAGGAGACTATGAAACGCGCGATTACACACATCTCATCTCTCTGTTCGTTGCTCGCTCTTGGCCTCACCCCGGTATCGGCATATGCGGATACACCGATCACTATTGTTGCCCCGAACTTCACCGATGGCCGACATGAACAGTTCCAGATGATCGGCGACGCTGTTCTGCACGAAGACTACATTAAGTTGAACCAGAACGTTCAATGGACATCGGGTAACGCAGTGTACAAGAACCAGGTTACCTTTCCGAGCGATGGCTCCTTCAGTGCATACTTCACATTCTCAATGACCGAGCCGGAATGCTCCAAAGGTAGTAAAGGTGCAGACGGAATCGCTTTCATCCTCAAATCCAAACTCGATTCTTATGGGCATAAGGGTCTTGGCATCGGGTATGGAGGAATCGACAAATCCGTAGCGATCGAGTTCGACACGTACCTAAATGCCGAATTTGCCGACCCCAGTGAAAATCACATCGGTGTGAACTTTAACGGCATCATGACCTCGGTTGCTGCAGAGCCAGCTCCTTTTCAACTTAACAGCGGGGACCTGTACCATGCGTGGATAGACTTCGATGGAACCCGAAAGCTTCTTGAGGTACGGCTCAGCAAATCTGACGCGCGCCCAAGTAAGGCGGCCTTCAGCCGATCGATCGATATTACTCCAATTATCGGCTCAAGCGCCTACGTTGGATTCACAGCATCAACGGGGCTGTGCCACGAGCTGCACTCGATTCACTCGTTCTATTTCAACGGAGATATGGTGCCGGGTGGAATCGATATAACTGCGGATACCTACTCGGAAGCGGGCGCTCCGGCCTCCGGCGAGTAGCACCCCTACTGGTCGGTATCAGGGCGCGCCACCAACGTACCGCAGGGATCTGACGCATCTCCACGGCAACCGCGTTTCACACTCAACGCTTTACAGCACGCAGTCGAGAAAAGACGAAGAGCAACACCGGCATGACAACCAGTGTAAGGGCTCCAGCGGAGAGAACCCCTCCGATGACAACAGTGGCAAGAGGCCGTTGAACCTCAGACCCGGTACCCTGAGAGATCGCCATGGGGACGAAGCCCAGCGATGCAACAAGCGCCGTCATTAAAACGGGACGCAATCGAGCAACTGCTCCCTCGACAACCGCTTCCCGCAGCGGCATGCCCCGAACGATCAATTGTCGCGTGAAGCCAACCAAAACGAGGCCATTGAGCACGGAGATACCGGATAGCGCTATGATTCCTACGGCCGCTGAGATAGAAAACGAGATCCCACGAAGCCACAATGCGATAACCCCTCCAGAGAGAGCAAACGGGATACCGGTAAACACCAACAACGAGTATCCGAACGATCGAAAGGTAACCATGATTAACAGGAAGACGCCGAGCAAGACCAGCGGGACAACGATCGCCAAGCGTTGATTAGCCGCAAGAAGGTTCTCGTATTGACCTCCCCAGCCCAACCAGTATCCGGGCTCCAGTTGAATACCACTCGCGACCACGGTCTGTGCCTCTTTTACGAACGAGCCGAGATCCCGATCCCGTACGTTCGCAGTCACAACGACTCGCCGCTTACCGTTGTCACGGCTGATCTGGTTTGGCCCCTCTCCGACAACGATCTCCGCAATCGCCCCGAGCGGCACATACGCTTTCGCTGCCTCCGCAGAGTGGAGATGCTTTATCTCTGGCTCAATCACGTGCGTATGCGCGCCCTCCGAGGGCGGAAGCGGGATCGGGAGCGCTGCGATTGACTCAACGCGCTGTCGCTCATTCTCATTAAGCCGCACAACGATCGGGAAATTGCGATCGCCCTTGTAAAACCGACTCACCTCTTGGCCCGCGTAGGCGGTGGAGACGATCTCTTGAACGACACTCGCCTGTAACCCGAGTCGAGCAATCTTTCCCTTATCGAGTCGGATCTCAATCATAGGAAGGCCAGAAACCGGTTCCACTTTAACATCGGATGCGCCGGGAATTCGCTCTAGCAATGCAGCGACCTTCTCTCCTTGCGCCAGAAGCACCTCGGTGTCGTCACCAAATACCTTAACGGCAACATCACTCCGGACACCTGCCAAAAGCTCGTTGAAGCGCATCTGAATTGGCTGGGTAAATTCGTAATTATTGCCCGGGATGTGGCGTGCGATATCCTCAATTTCCCCAACAAGCACGTGTCGTGGCTTATGTGGATCGGGCCACTTCGAGCGCGGCTTCATGATGACATATCCATCCGCAACACTCGGAGGCATCGGATCTGTGGCGATCTCGGCGGTTCCGATCTTAGCGAAGGCGTGACTTACCTCTGGAATCTTTCGAATCGCCTCCTCAAGTTGAAACTGCATCTGAATGGCCTGCGTGAGCGAAGTTCCGGGGATACGCAACGCATGAACCGTCATATCTCCTTCGTCGAGAGCAGGCATAAACTCGGAGCCGAGTCGGGAGAAGGCCACTCCTGAGAGGAGCATTAACCCCAGAGCCCCTCCTATGACGACCCGCGGAATTTCAAGCAATCGGGAGAGCCCCTCCCGATACCATCCCTGAAGTCGCTCAATCCACCGCTCATGGGTTTCCCCAGAAGCCTTATTCACGAAGGAGGCAACCGCTGCTGGAACAAACGTAAGCGATAGAACGAATGCGGCCATAAGCGCCATCAATACGGTGATCGCCATCGGACGATACATCTTACCCTCCACCCCCCCAAGGGTGAGGATCGGGATGTACACGAGCATGATGATAAGCTCCCCGAACATCGTAGCTTGCCTGACTTCAACAGAGGCATCAGCTATCTCCGAGATACGCTCGGATTCGGTAAGAGGTCGTCCCAACCGATCGCTCACCTCACGAATCCGCCGCACGCAATTCTCAACGAGAATAACAGCACCATCGACGATCAGACCAAAATCAAGCGCGCCCAGGCTCATGAGGTTCGCACTCACCTTCGACTGCACCATGCCCCAGATAGTAATCAACATCGACAACGGAATGACGAGAGCTGTGATCAGAGCTGCCCGAAAGTTTCCAAGTGCAATCAACAGGATTACAACCACCAAGACCGCACCTTCAAAGAGGTTCTTCTGCACCGTGGCGATAGTGGCATTCACCAAATCCGCTCGATTGTAGAGCGTGCGCACAGCAACTCCCGAGGGCAGCGACCGCCGAACCTCTCGCAACCGAGCGCTCACCCGCTCCGAGACATCAAGGCCGTTCTCACCGATCAACATGAATACCGTTCCAAGAACGATCTCATGGCCGTTATCCGTCGCTGCTCCCCCACGCAGCTCCGAGCCGATCTCAACCCCCGCCACGTCCGAAATCCGAATCGGAATCCCCTCGTGAACTCCGACTACGATCTGTCCCAGCTCGGTGTAGTCAGACACCTGCGCTGGCACCCGTAGGAGCAGCTGCTCCCCATTTCGTTCGATAAACCCGGCACCTGTATTATTGTTATTCAGCGCAATCGCTTTGCTGACATCGTCTAGCGTCAGCTCATATGCACGTAAACGATCAAGATTCGGGGTAACGAGGATCTGCTTCGATGCTCCACCGATTGAATTCACCTCCACAACGCCCGGAACCGTCATAAGCTGTGGCCGAACTACCCAGTCGTTAATCTCGCGAAGCTCTTGCAAGTTCAATCGAGGATTTGCATCCGCGGAGTTCTCCACACTAAACATGAATATCTCACCCAAACCGGTCGAGATCGGCCCCATCGAGGGATTCATCCCCTCTGGCAATCGTCCCTTGGCCTCCTGGAGGCGCTGCGATATCAGTTGGCGAGCGAAGTAGATGTCGGTACCGTCCTTAAAAACCGCAGTGACCTGCGACAACCCGTAGCGAGAGAGAGACCGCGTGTAATCCAACGCCGGCATCCCCGCGAGCATAATCTCAAGGGGAGCTGTGATACGACGCTCCACTTCGAAAGGAGAGTATCCAGCGGCTTCGGTATTTATCTGGACCTGAACATTGGTGATATCTGGAACCGCATCGATAATCAGAGAGCGATACGACAGAGCCCCAACCACGGCCACAAGAGCCGTCAACGCTATCACCACCGTACGGTGTGCGATGGACTTTCGAATAATAGTGCCAAACATATCGAACCTCTAATGATCGTGAGATGCGCCCGATTTCAGGATGTCAGCCTTCACTGTGTAGGAATTTTTCACCACGTACTCATCACCGACAGACAATCCCGATAGGACCTCTACCCACCGATCGTCCGAGCGCCCGAGCTCTACCGGGCGAATCTCGTAGAGATCGTTGAACTTAAAGAACACCACCTGCCAATCCTGATAACTCTGGACCCCCTCTTTTCGTACAGCTATCGGCACCTGCGTTTCCGCAATCACAAGGTCTCCGGTCACAAACATCCCCGGAACGAACTCCTGATCCTGATTAGGGAGCACAACGCGCACAAGCTGCGCTTGGGATTTTTCATCCGCGTAGGGAGCTACATAATTTATCGTTCCAGCAACCACCTTCCCATTGTGTGCGGAGCGCACCTCCACACCTTGTCCAACCCGAATCATCGAACGCTCGCTCAAGGGCACAAAGAAGTCAGCCCATACCTCTGAGAGATCTGCGATGACATAGACCCACTGATTTTCGGCAACGTACTCACCGACAATCAAATGGCCCTGAACAACTGTTCCGGATATCTGAGCGCGAACTTCGAACGGTTGAAGGCTCTGATTGCTCTCCACAATCGCCATAACCTCGCCCTTGGTGACCGTATCACCGATGTGCTTCTTACCTTCGCGAACAACTCCGGCAAAGCGCGGAATAACGTGCGCAATTCGGTGCTCACTTGGCGCGATCTTGCCTCGCAGGCGCACCGTGTTCTTGATCACTTGCGGACCGGCTTTTTCAGCTCGGATATCACTCGCATCAGCGATAGCCTGCGGGATCTCGGTTCTTCCCTCGTACGACGAGTAGCTCCACTGATGAACTACACCTCGATAGGTGACAACCACTTCGACATCAAACGAGTGTGGCTCTGCGATATCGCTCGTACTAGAAAGATACTCCTGCATCGCCTCGAAGGTAACCTTGTCAGAGTGCCCACCCAACCGCCGTAAGGTAACCTGCGCAGTGATATCCTTGGGTGGGATCGGAGCGCCCCGTTCAGTCGCGTAGATGCGAAACCGAGCCGATTGCGCCAGATCAACGATTCCGATCTCGACTGCAAAGTCTCCATCGGTCAACATACGCCCTCGGTGGGGCCCTTTCACTCCCTCCTCTCGGTGACTTGCAGCATCGCCATGCCCTCCGCTCGCCTCGATAGACGACTGACAGCCAATAACTGCTATGGGCACGATCAGAAGAGATATGATGATTGTGAGTATTTGCTTCATTTACACCTCTTCTCCGACGAGAACCGACAACTGGGTGCGAGTGGATACCGCTTGTAAAACGAGTGCGAGATGACTCAGACGAGCCTCGTTGAGCGCCCGAAATGTCTGCCACACGGAGAGCACGCTCCCCTGTCCGTGCGAAAACAGTCTTTCCTCGCCTTTAAGTGCTGTCTCAAATGCTGGTACAACCTTGGCACGATACGTATCGACCTGACGCTGAAGACTGCTCGCGGCGGAGCGAACTGTCGTCACCTGCACATCGATACCTCCCTCCGTAAAAAACTGATCTCGCGCCCCCACAAAGCGCTCCTCCGCACTCGTACGGATCCGATCGCCCTGATTGCGATTAAAGAGCGGAAGGGGCACGGTAAATCCAACTCCAACGAAGTCGCCACCATCGTTCGTGTGTTGGTACACTGCCCGAGGGCTTATCATCGGATATGCATCGAGCTCAGCGAGCTTCACCTGCTCGCGAACGAGGCTCCGCAGCAAGGCATTCCGCGAAGACACGCTCAACGCACTCCCCTTCGCTTTTTCAACCAAGCCCTCCTGCGAAGGGAGCGTCGGAAGAACAGCCATCTTGTCTGCGACCACGCGACACTGGGTACCGAGTAATAGAGCAATCTCACTCTGCAGTAGCGCTATCGATGCGGAAACCCCGTCCCGCTGAGCTTCGAGGCGATATTTCTCCCCCTCGAACAGAGCGCTTGTTCCCTGAGAGAGAAGACCCTGCGAGACCCCACGTGTCACTACAGCTGCCTTCTGAGCTGCGACTGCGATTGACTCAGTAAGTATTCGCTCCGTCTCCTGCAGTACGAAGAGATTAGTGTATTCAACAAGAAGCTTCTGGCTAAACTCCAAGAGCCGCCCACGTTTCTCAACATCACCAACATTTCGAATCAACTCGGCAACTCTTCCCCGCTTTCCAAAGTTCGAGAGCCGTAGCGGTTGGCTCAATGCCACGTTTGTCTGAGGGCTATCGTCCCCGCCGAGGTACATCCGGGTATACGTTTGCTCTGCGGAAAGCTCGGGATTAGCCAAGACTTCCGTATCGAAGGCCTTCGCCACCTCAAGCGCAAATCCACGATCGATCTCGGCTACGTGAGGACTGTGCGCGAGCGCGTATCCCCGAAATCCATCGAATGAAAGTGTCGTAGTACACCCGCGCCCCTGCCCCGAATTTCTCTGCGTCTGGATGTCGGGAGTCGCGATCACACACTGGGGAACCAGGATCGTTGCTGCGCAGATGCTAAGGTAGAGTGCGGTATGTTTCACGCCCGCAAGCATATACCCGTTATCTCAACGGTACCAGTCCCCTCCCCCCTGGGAGATCGCTATTTGACTGCAGCCTGACTTTGCTCTGGTAGCTCCCACCCGCCCCCAAGAGCCTTATAGAGCTGGACTAACCCCGATAAGTAACGCTGCAGCGTGTTCGAGCGTGAAAGGTCGGAGGTGAACAAAGATGTCTCGGTATTCAACACCTCTAGGTATGAGGTCACTCCATCGTCGTAGCGCCGCCGAGAGAGCATGTTCGCACTCTGGGCTGCCGCCACCTGAATCTCTCGAATTCGATGCTCCTCGTAGAGCGTATGCACGGCCACGCGGGCATCCTCAACCTCGCGCACCGCCTGCAAGACGACAGCCTCATAGCTTTTAAGCGCCTGCTCCGCCTGTGCCTCTGCTGCATCAGTTCGAGACCAGCTCTTGCCAAGGTCTATTAACGGGCCGACCATTGAACCACCAACACTCCAGAGCCGTCCATCAGCGGTAAAGAGCTCGGTACTTTTGTCAGAATTCAGTCCAAGGATACCAAAGAGGTTAATTGACGGGAACTGTGTTGCCCGAGCGATGCCAACCCGCATCACCGCTGCCCGGGCCTTCTCCTCAGCCGCACGAACATCTGGACGGCGCGATAGAAGATCCGCAGGAACACCAACTGGAATCTCGTGAATCGCCAACGGGTCGCTATTTGGCTTCGCCCGCGGGATCTCGTGTGGGACATGTCCCAGCAAAACGCTCATCGCATTTTCAGCCAAACGCTTAGCTCGCTTCTGAGCGACAAGCGCAGCAGCGGCATCCTGCTCCTGAATCTGCGCTTGATTGAGATCGATCTTTGCTGTGTAGCCACCTTTAAACCGTTCCAAAATAAGCTGCGTATTGGAGTGGCGATTCTTGAGGGTTCGCTCCGAGATCAGGATCTGTCGGTCGATGTCGAGAAGTTGGAGATAGGTTATCGCCACCTGCGCCACCAGCGAGAGCGTTACCGATTTGTACGCCTCCTCTAATGACACAAGCTCAGCGCGCTGGGCCTCGGTAGCACTCGCATATCTTCCCCAGAGGTCCACCTCATAATTGAGATTACCCAGGAGACTAAAATCATTTATGGGAGGCGCCGCCATAACACCGGCCTGACTAGCATCTGTCCTCGACATAGCCCCCGAATAGTCGAGGCGGGGGAACTGATCGGGGCGCACAACCCCCAAGAGTGCCCTGGCCTCATCGATACGCGCCATTGCAACCTGCAGATCCCGATTCTCTGCAAGTGCCGTTGTAATGAGCTGTTTCAGTTGTGGGTCCTTAAACAGCTCCCACCACTTCATGTTAACGATCGCTCCCGCCTCTTGTGCATCACGGTACGGAGCGTCATCAAGAACCACTGGGCGCTCGTATTCCGGCTTTAACAAACACCCACTCAACACCACAGTGAAGACGAGGAAAGAGACACACCGCTGCAATCTAGCTTTACTCATGAGAAATAACCTGTTCTGTATTCGACTCGTTCTGCGATGGCTCTCTCCTGCCCGTACGGTGCGTCAATCGCTCGACCAGCACAAATAGCATCGGTACAAGGCACACGCCGAATACCGTCGCCACTAGCATCCCGCTAAATACGGCCATGCCCATAACCTTGCGCCCCTCGGCTCCCGCCCCCTTGGCAAGAACCAAAGGCACAACTCCGAGAATGAATGCGAATGCGGTCATCAGAATCGGACGGAATCGGAGCTTTGCAGCCTCGAGCGTTGCCTCGATCAGCGGCATCCCTTCGCCAACCTTCATGCGTGCGAATTCGACGATCAGGATCGCATTCTTCGCTGCCAAGCCAACTAGCGTCAAAATACCGATCTGCGCAAAAATGTTGTTGAGGTACGTCGGGTTTATCTGCCGACAGAGCCAAATTCCCAGGAAGGCACCGAAGACGGCGAAGGGAGTACCAAGCAGCACGCTGAACGGCAGCGCCCAACTCTCATACTGCGCAGCGAGGATTAGGAACACAAACAACATGCCCAGGAAGAACACCGATCCCCCCGTTCCCGCAGCTTTCTCCTCTTGGTAGGACATCGCATTCCAACTATATCCCATGTCCGGCGCGAGCACCTCTGCCGCAACCTCCTTGAGAGCCTGAAGGGTTTGCGCCGAGCTATACCCCGGGCCCGATCCGCCAATGATCTCGGCAGTACGATACAGATTAAATCGATTCGTGAACTCCGGTCCCGTTGTCGGAGCAATTGAAACGAGGGTATTGAGCGACACCATTTCGCCGTTACGGTTGCGAACATAGTAGTTGCGGATATCCTCGACCTTATCGCGGTAGTTCGCATCAGCCTGCAGGTACACCTTATAGAGCCGCCCGAAGCGATTAAAATCGTTGATGTACGAGCCCCCAAGGAATGTACCGAGTGCGGTATGGATATCAGCCAAGGCCACACCAGCAGCGAGCGCCTTATCTTGATCAACCTCTACTGAGATCTGCGGGACAGAGGCACGATAGAGGGTCATCGCCCGGCCGATCTCAGGTCGCTTCATGGCAGCCAGAATAAAATTCTGAGCCTGCTTCTCCAAATACTCGGGGCGATTACCTCCCCGATCCTGAAGCATCATACTAAATCCACCGCCATTGCCGAGGCCGGGAATAGCCGGAGGACCGAACGCCATCGCCATACCGCGATGGAACTCCGCCGAGAGTTTCGCATTTAGGGCTCGAATAATCCCGAACGACGACGCGGCGAATCCGGGCCGCTCTCCCCACGGCTTAAGCCATATAAAAAAGAACGATGTGTTCGACGAATACGACGAGGTCAACATGCTAAACCCGTCGACCGTCGTAACGCTGTCGACGCCCGGCATGTCCTGGATAATCTGCTCCACCTCTTTGGCTGCCGCAGTTGTTCGCTCAAGCGATGCCGCGTCCGGAAGTTGTACCGTGGCAAGGATGTATCCTTGATCCTCTTCCGGGATGAAGCCCGAGGGTAGCGCGTTGCCGAGGAAGGCAACTCCGACAACGATAACCCCGAACAGCACGAGTCCCCGAATCAACTTGCGCGCGAGATGCCCGGCGATGCCAACGTAGACACCAGTCGCTCGGTCGAATATCGAGTTAAATCCAGAGAAGAACCTTCCGAGCGCCCCCTTTGGCTGTGAGCTCTTTTTGAGCAACAACGCACTCAAGGCTGGTGTCAGGGTCAACGCACCGAGCGCAGAGAAAAGCACAGACACTGCGATCGTCACTGCGAACTGCTGATAGAAGAGCCCTGAGATGCCTCCCATAAACACCACAGGAACGAACACAGCGCACAGGATAAGCGCAATCGCCACAACCGGCCCAGCCACCTCTTGCATAGCCCTGTTGGTAGCCTCTCGTGGAGAGAGTCCGTGTTCAATGTGGTGCATAACGGCTTCAACGACGACGATCGCATCGTCCACAACGATACCGATCGCCAACACCAATCCGAGGAGGGAGAGCACGTTTACCGAGAATCCAAGAAGCGGGAACACCGCAAACGTCGCCACGAGCGCCACCGGCACAACAAGGATCGGAATTAGCGTTGCTCTCCAACTTTGGAGAAAGATGAACACAACCAAGACAACAAGGATGACTGCATCACGAAGGGTGTTCACAATTTCATCGATGCCCTCCGTGACCGCCTTTGTTGTATCAAGCGAGATCACATATTCCACATCCTGCGGGAATCGTTGGGACAGATCCTCCATGGTAGCTCGTACCGAATTCGCCACATCAAGGGCATTCGAACCAGGAACTTGATACACCGCAAGCACCGCAGCCGATGAGCCGTTGAATCGCGCCTCCGAGTTGTAGAGCTGCGTACCAAGCTCGATCCGAGCAACATCCTTGAGACGGATTAAAGCCCCGGTCGTTGGATCAGACTTCACAACGATATCGCCAAACTGCTCGGCCGTTTGCAAACGATCAGGGGTTCGGACCACATAGGTAAACTCAGTGCCTTGCGGCGCTGGCGGACCACCGATCTGCCCTGCGGGAGCGATGACATTCTGCTGCTGAATCGCCTGCGCTACTTCGGGTACCGCGACTCCTAACTTTGCCAACTGATCCGGCTTGACCCAGACCCGCATGGCGTAGTCACTACCACCAAACTGGTTTACCAAGCCAACGCCATTGATACGCGAGAGGGAGTCGACGATGTTGATCGTGGCGTAGTTATTTAGAAAGGCGCTGTCATACGTCTGATTGGGCGAGCGAATAGTGACTAACACCAACGGAAACGAGAGCGACTTCTTAACATTTACACCGAGTCGCTTCACCGCATCCGGCAAACTGGGCTGAGCCTGCGCTACCCGGTTCTGTACTAACACGTTAGCCATGTCGAGGTTGGTACCAACCTCAAACGCCACGCGAACACTCGTTGTCCCGTCATTGGCGTTGATACTACGCATGTAGATCATGTTCTCAACGCCGTTGATCTGCTGCTCTAAGGGAGTTGTCACCGACTGCTCCACAGCGAGTGCATTTGCGCCGGGATACGATGCGCTCACCTGCACCTCAGGCGGCACAACGTTGGGATACTGGGATATCGGGAGGCTTTTGAGTGTGACGAGTCCAAAAATGACGAGTACGATCGAGAGAACGATCGCTACCGTCGGACGCCGTACAAAAAAGAAGTCCTTCACAGGCGTGCTCGGGATTGTGCTCATCTGGCTCTCCACTACTTACTTAACTGTGGATCAATCGTCATCCCCGATTTGAGGCGCTGAATTCCCTCGAGCGCAATCACATCACCTGCGGAGAGTCCGCGCTCGACCACCTGCGAATCACCCGAAACCGGCCCCACGTCGATGTTCCGTTGTTCAATATGCCCAGCACTATCCACGACGAACACCTGAAAGGTGCCCTGCAACTCGCGAATCGCTGTTCTCGGTATCAGCACAACGTTAGAACGCGTCTCGGCGACCGTGCGAATTTTTGCAAACAAGCCCGGCCGGAGGATCTTCTGCGGATTTGGAAAGGATGCTTCTACCGTGATTGCACCGGAATTGACATCGACGCCACGATCGAGCTTCACAACCTCTCCTCGATCCGGCACGACCGAACCGTCTGCTAAAATCATCTCAAGTGAGCGCTTGGGCTGATCCGGCCCTGCTTGCTGTGAGAGCCGCGCAAAATAAAGGTACTCCTGCTCGCTGACCGAGAACTGGACATGAATCGGGTCGAGCTTGGATACGGTGTTGAGAATAACGGCCTTCGGTGGAACGCCCACCAACTCGCCCACCTTGGCTCGAGAGATGCCGATAACGCCGGTCGTAGGGCTTGTAATCTTTGTGTAGCCGAGCTCAATCTCTGCGGCTTCTAGTTGCGCCTTCGCCGCTTCAACTGCACCCTCCGCAACTCCCTTCGCAGCAACCGCTTTATCGAGGTCGCGCTTACTTACCGCGTCGATATCTGCAAGTGGCTTGATACGAGCGAGATCCGCCTCAGTCTGAACAAACCGGGTCTTTGCTTCGGCCATCTGACCTTTCGCCGCGGCAACCTTCGCCTGATATTGAGCCGGATCAATAGTATAAAGAAGCTGCCCCTCCGTGACCTCCTTCCCCTCCTCAAAGAGGATCCCGGTCAAAACTCCTTGCACCCTCGCACGCACATCGGCATCGACAGCTCCCACCGTACGCCCGACGAATTCCTTGATGATCGGGAGATCTCGAGCCTCAACTCGTCCGACCTTAATCTTGAGCGCGGGCGCTTCAGCCGGCGCCTTCTTGTCTTGGCACCCGGCTACAACACCGGCCATGCATGCGCATAAAAGTCCTCTTGCAACGGCAGCAAAGAAAGTCGGATTTCGGATGTCCATGAAAGGTGCCTCACTCTATAAAGACGGCGATTACATACCCGACTAACCACCGTCTAGCTTATGGTGGCGTCTGACGTTTGTTACGTTAGCGCGCCTCCGCGCCTCGTAGTGATTGGGCAATGCTCCGGTTGATCTTGTTTGTCGTTCGTTGTACCGCCCAATTAAAACGACCCCATCGCAAAAGTCTCTGCTGCCGAGCTCGATGCGGGGCTCAAACCTCGTCATGCGTCGCTCGCATGGTGACCACCTCGCCACACAGCTACCTTTGTGTACAGTTCCTGCCGTTAGTACCACACCTAGAGGCCCCCAGGAATAGAGGAAGATGGCCCGTAAAAAGGCCCAAGCAGACCGACAAAGCGGCTCTCAGCTCTCAACCTATTCCTTGCGACTTCCGACACTTCCTCGTATCCTTTTTGAGGTTGACTTCTGCCAGCTAATCCTATGAAAAAAAAGCTCTTCCTACTGTTCGCGCTCCTTATCGCCCTCGTCGCTACCCTTCTCGGAGTAGCTAGTTGGAAACTCGGAGATATCGTAGCAGCCTATAAACCGCAGATTCAGGACTCGCTCGCGCGAGCACTTGGTGCAAACGTTTCTCTCGGCACAGTGTCCCTCTCTCTCCTTCCACGGCCCGAGATTCACGTCGATTCGATCGCTATCGGCAGCGTCTCGCAGGGCAAACCAGAGCTCTCCGTTGGTTCGCTCTCTGCACACGCAGCGCTCCTTCCCCTTCTTCAAAAACGTGTCGAGCTATCCAGCATTCGGATCGACTCCCCGAGGGTTACCCTTGTGAAAACTACCGGGGGGATCTCGATACAGGGACTCCCGTCCACCTCCAATCCAGCGAGCTCCGATCCAACAGCCGTTCCCCCTTCTCATGCACACCCGGCATCCTCGCAGTCAGCTACAGCCTCGCCCCTGGCGATCTCTATTCAAAGAGTCGAGGTTCGCAATGGGGAGATCGCTCTCGACGATCAGGTAGCCAACAGAACGTTTTCGGCCAAGAAGCTCTCGCTCGGCGCAGAGATCTCCCTTGAGGGCTCTCAGGTAAAGGTGCCAGACGCACAGCTCTCGTTGACACTGCCCGATGCCAGCACACTCACAGTCAACGCTACTGGACTCTCCATCGACCCGGTTACAAAGCAGTTCGCCCTATCCAACGCGACCCTGACCACCCCCGCTGGAACCGTCGCGGCGCAGGGGACCTTCAACTCCAACGGAGAGGCGGGCTCGCTCACCCTCTCTGCTAAGGCACTCGACCTGAAAGCTGCAACTACAAGCCTCGCTACCATCGCCCCCGCCCTTACGGGGTACAACCTCACAGGACGGGTCGGGATGCAGATAACGGCAGCCCTGAAGGGCACAACCCTGGCCAACGTACGAGGCCCCCTCACCCTGACCGGCATAACCGCGGATCTCCCGGGTGGTCTACGGATGAGGGATCTCTCAGGTGACATTGCGCTTGACGGGAGCCCCAGCGACCTCGGTGTCAGTACATCCAACCTCGCATTCAAGCTTCAAGACGCCCCTCTGAGCGTCGCGAGCGCACTTCGAGTCCGCACATCTGAAATCGCGGTCTCAAGCCTTACTCTGAAAGGGTTCGGTGGCGTCATCCAGTCGCCATCGCTCCTTACCCTCTCAAACGCACCCCGACTCCAAACCAAGCCGAATGCCCAGGGGATCGCACTTGAGACGGTTCTGCAAACCTTTAAGCCAGATCTTCCGAAGCTCTTTCAGGGAACGCTCACCTCCTTTACTGGAGATTTCTCCGGGATTGAACTCCAAAACCCAGCTCCGACTGCGGCCGGCAACGGAGCACTTCTCCTGACCAACGGCAAGCTCACCGGCGTAAACATTCCAAACCTAGTCCTCTCGAAGGTCGATGGACTCCCCTTAATCGCCGGAAACCTCCGCAAGCTCGTTCCTCCCCAGTTCGAGCCTCTGGTGGCTAGTCGGGACACTTCCATCAAAGAACTCCGCACCTCGTTCACGGTGGGAAGTGGCGTAGTTACTATTTCAGATCTAGTGGTGGTCTCCGATCACTGCAACCTAAATGGCAAGGGAACGGTGGGCGTAAACGGAACCGTCAACCTAACCGCCGCACTCCGATTTACTCCAGAGTTCTCACAAGCACTGACTAATCGCACCAAAGAGCTCAAGCCCCTCGTAGAGGGAGACGGTCGTTTCACAGTGCCGTTTCTTGTTCGGGGTCAAGGAGCCGCCATCGTTGTTCTACCGGACGTCAGCGCGCTTACTCAGAAATTAGCGGTCGGAGCCGTAAGCAAATCTCTGGATAGTCTTCTCAAGGGCAACAAGGGCGCAGAAAAATCAATGAAGAAGATCTTCGGATTCTAAGCTATGACGAACCCCGATTCATCATCTGAAAGAGAACGCGCTGAGACACCTCTCCCATCAGCTGCGGGTGACAGCTCACAGACTGTTGGGGGGTTTGCATTTTACCTCTCTCTCGCCCTTCTTCTACCCACCGGACTCCTCTTATTTATATTAGCGATTATTCAGATCCGACACGCCGAACCGAGGCTGGCAGTAGTGTTCCTTATGTCGTGCCTATGTGGTGCCGCTCTCGCAAAAGCTGTAATCCGGGATCACCTTTCAGTACTCCTCCACGAGTTCAAGCATCGCCTGATTGCCAATCTCGTCGGCAACAAGTTCAAAGGGATGAAGATTAACAAGAACTCGGGTCACGTGGTGTACACCTATACAAAAAAGACAGCCCACTACAATGCGTTCATATCGTTGGCGCCTTATATCGTGCCGATCTTCACCTTTGTAACAACACTGATAGCTCTCGCCTCGTTACGTGGTGACCCTCTCATGATTCTGGTTCTAGTTGGACTCGGATACGGAGCAGATCTCGTACTCAACATACGAGATATATCCCCGATTCAAACCGACATATCGCTCATACGGGGCGGCTATTCAATCGGCCTCCTCTACATCATCGCGTGGAACCTGATGATCGCAGCTCTGGTGCTTGCCTGGGCATTTCAGGGTATCGCTGGAATTGGACACCTGATTCAAGCCGTCTCAGAGGCCTTCTTTGAACTCTATTTCGCGATATCCGGGCAATCACCGACGGATTAGCTCGCATATTTCATGAGGCTCTTCGTGGAATCGCGTGGGTAAAATTGGCGTTTCCGGGCATGAACATGCCCGTCCCCCCCCACCTGATTCCCCGATGAGCCTTTCATGAAATCACATACCCTGAGTGACACGCGTCTCGAATTTTCGGGCCCGTACAGACTGGTCACACCTCGCGGTCTGTAGCCAAACACGAGTGAACTGCGTTCCGGTCACAACGCAAGAGTGGCCCCGAGGGGGCCGACGTACGACACTCGGGGTAGCTGGCTTCATGCACCACGCTGGCTAGGCCACGTACAGGCCCTTCGTTACACTCTCATCAATCAGATCCTGTGCGATCCTCCAGAGCTCTTTCGAGCTCTCTGCAATATGTCGCTTTCGAGCAATCACACGATCTCGCGTTGGCCGGGCCTCCTGCTCACTCGGCTCCCCAGAGATGATATGGTTCGAGAGAGGCTGCAATGAATCGATGGACGCGGCGAATCGCGCCTCTGGAGACGACTGGGCATTAAACTCATCCCACAACAGCAGGAACTCGATTGCCTGGTTAGTCGGCAACAGGGAAAAAATTCGTTCCGCACTCGCCTGCTCTACGGAACGCGAAGAGTGTTGCCCCCCGACATCGTACGCCCAGGTATCTCCTGCATCAATCTCAACCAGGTCGTGCACAAGGAGCATTTTGAGGACCTTGAGAATATCGAGCGATGCGCCATCGGCATGCTCAGCTAATACTAATGCCATCAATGCAACATGCCACGAATGCTCGGCACTATTCTCGTAACGCGTTCGATCCGCGACTCGGTTCCTGCGGTACACCACTTTGAGCTTCTCTACCTCGTTCAGAAACTCCATCTGTGCGTTCAATCGATTGACCATACCTTCCCCCAAAGACAAGCCACTCTCTGCACACGGAGAGCTACCACAGCAACCGAGTATGTTTCGTGGGAAAAGCGCGTGGCTGAATGCTTCTCTGAAGCGTAGAGGCCTTTTGACTTTACTACACCAGTCCCTCGGGCCACTCCCCCGGAGCAAACGGCACGGGCGCGTACGACACCCAATCCATAGAGAGGCCGTGAGGTGGTGCAGTTACACCGGCTTGGCGTCTGTCTTTCGCAGCCAGGATCTCGGGCAGCTGTTTTCCCTGTAAGCGCCCCCGCCCGATGTCCGTTAAGGTTCCTACAATGTTACGCACCATCTGCTTGAGAAAGCCGGACCCGATTACCCGGAACGTGATGACGTCCTTGTCTTGAGTCAAGGAGATCGCGTAGATCGTCTTCACCGGACTCTTTGCAACGCAGCACGAGTCGCGGAAACTAGAGAAGTCGTGTTCGCCGATTAAACACCCCAGATTCGCTCGCATGCGCTCAAGGTCGAGCGGAGGCGCGATATGCCACATCAGATGCGACTCCAGCACAGCCGGCGTTGCTCGATTCAAAATGCGATACGAATACTGCTTGTGTGTCGCCGCGATACCTGGGTGAAACTCGCTCGGCACATACTCCGCTGAGAGCACGGTAAGCTCGCCCTTCAGCAGGTGACTTACTCCCTGTTGAATCCGCCACAAGTCGAACGGTTCGGGGATGGTGAACGTAACAACCTGGCCACGCGCGTGAACGCCGGAATCAGTCCTCCCAGCAGCGTGAATCGGTCCCGGACGCTTCCGCAACACGATCGTTATTACGCGTTCAAGCTCGCTCTGAACCGTTCGAAGTCCGGGCTGCTTCTGCCATCCGAAGAAACCACGTCCATTGTACTCAACGATCAGCTTGACGTTTGGCACGACACTACAACCTATCGCTGCAGAAGCGATTCAGCGATCTGCACCGCGTTTAGCGCTGCACCCTTACGGACGTTATCAGCAACTACCCAGAGTGATAGTCCATGTTCTACCGACTCATCTCGACGAACACGACCGACATGAATATCATCCGATCCCGCTACATCGGTCTGCATCGGATATTCGTCTGATGCCGCATGCGCGACGATGCCCTTCATTCCATGCAACGCCTTGAGTAGCGTTTCTGGAGACAGCTCCCGCTCAGTTTCTACAAACACACTCTCTGCATGACTATAGAAGACTGGAACTCGAACGGCCGTTGCGGTAATGCGGAGGTTGGGAATCCCGAGAATCTTGCGACTCTCGTTGATAATCTTGTACTCCTCCTTGGTAAATCCGTTATCGAGGAGTACATCGATCTGAGGAATGCAATTGAAAGCGATCTGATGTTGAAAAGCCTCGTGCGGCATCTCCTGCTGGTTAAAGATCGCCAAGCTCTGTGCCCAGAGCTCATCGAGAGCGTTTTTGCCTGCGCCTGAGACTGATTGATATGTCGAAACCACAACGTGTTTCAAACCCGCGAGAGCGTGAATCGCCTGTAACACTGGTACCAACTGAATAGTCGAACAGTTCGGGTTTGCAATTATCTTCGTGGCATCGGTCACAGCATGCAAATTCACCTCTGGTACCACCAGCGGAACGGAAGGATCCATCCGGAAATAGCTTGAGTTATCAATAACGGTGGTGCCAGCCTTGACTGCAGCTGGAACAAACTTTGCCGACAGTTCCGCTGAAGTTGCGAAGAGTGCGATATCTACCCCCTCAAATCCAGTTTCGGTTAACTCCTCTACGGAGATCTCTCGCTCATGAAACTTGTAGACCTCACCTACAGAATCCTTGGACGCAAACAACTTCAGCTCTGCGCAGGGAACCTTCCGCTCCTCAAGGACCACGAGCATCTCATTGCCCACCAGACCAGTGGCACCGACAATAGCTATTACAGGAAAGTCCGACTTCGTACTCATAGAAAAGCCTCGTTTACACGCATGACGTACCTACCCTGCCAGACCGGGGCTTTTGAGGCAAGTTTTGGCGGATTGTGGCGTTTGAGCTCCCTCAGATTCGGCCGATGCAACCGCTACAAACGGCACCGCGACGGCGTATGAAAAGCGACCCAATAAAAAAGCGGAGGCTATGCTCCGCTTTGAATGCGCTACGAGCCGACAGCCCGCAGCCCTTGACCACCGCGCGACTACGCCTCAAGAATGTCGCGGTGACGCTTGTCACGAAGCAACTTCTCAATGGTAAACGAAGCGAGTCTGTATCCCTCAGCCTCTGTCTTGCCCGCCTGGAGGGCGACATCCGTAATAGCCTCGACGAGATCGCCGATAGTAGTCTCAATCTTTACCGTTTGTTCGCTCTGCTGAGTTTGACGCGTTTCCATGGTGACTCCCAAAAAAAACCGACGATCTAAAACCGTTGGTCTCAGTATACCCCACCCGGCTGAAGCCCCTGAAACAGATTTTTCCGGGAACACCGCGCTGGTCTATGTGAGATGCAGCGAACCACTCCGAAGAGTTCACTTTTTTGACGGTGGCGTTGTACGCGCCCCCCTAATACCGTGAATTTCGGTAAAAAGAGTGCGAAAAAAGTGGGGATGCCGCGGGGCACTCCCCTAACCTGTCAATTCTATGACCTATTTGCTGGCTGCGCGTAGTATCCTGCCTCTCGTATCCGTCAATGGGAACGCGATATCCCGTAGAGGGTCCAAGAATACCCCTCAGCATCATTGCCCCCGGTAAGCATCAAGATCCAGCCCGGTCGCGGGGGAGACTGCATGGCCGAACTACGCAAACGAACCGTCTCGCCACTTGAGATCCGCACAGTATCGATACCCTCTTTTCTGCTGTCCCAATTGGCTGGTCGAGCTTCGGTGCCCGTTCCCGAACCATGCTCCCGGGGATATCGAGAGGCTACAGTCTCTACAACTTGAACCCGTGCCGGGCGCATCTCTGTTCGAGTGAGTGATGAATCATGTGAGGTCATACGCATACTTCCGAAGCTCTACAAGTGGATAGCAATACCACACTTTTTGGTTTTCGTACCGCCTAAAACTCCATAACCCGCCACCGCTGCGATAGCGCGTTCGAACGACACGGCGGCCCAATAACAAAGCCCCTCACGCGCAGCCACTATGACCACACGCGAGGGGCTCTCAGAGTCGCCTCAAGCGAGACTACTTCTGGCCAACGGCCTGAGCTTCGGCGATGGCGTCGATACGCTCCTTAAGCTCCTTACCCACCTTGAAAAAGGGGAGCTTCTTTGGGGGAACTGGTATCTTTTCGCCGGTCTTCGGATTGCGGCCCTCGTAGGCGCCGTACTCCTTCACCACGAAGCTACCAAAGCCTCGTATCTCGATACGACCACCACTCACAAGTGTATCGCGCATCTTGCGGTAGATGAGGTTAACGACCTCTTCTGCTTGCACGATGT
>JBIIYC010000273.1:0-2930 GCA_044347025.1 Bdellovibrionota bacterium | reverse complement strand
CTCGGCGTGAAACTGCGGAGACAAAAAATGCCAGCGCCCCCAAGATTCCAAGCTCCGTGAGAACGCCGAGGTAGAAATTATTGGCGTTATCACTCCAATTCTGTAAGGTGCCGAGCTTTACACCAACCGGGACGACATAGTGCCGGTACGCGTCAGCACCGACACCATACCAAGGTGCCTGCGCCCACATTTCAAGGGACACGCCGAGAAAGAGGCGTCGTGAAAAAAATGTTTCATGCAGTCGCCCTAGTGACATGGCCGAGATGCCCCGTACCAATCCTTCCGGTAGAACACGAGCATCCTGCAGCACAGAGACCACACCCCACGTGTGGTCGAGAACCGTCACCACACACACCAATCCCACTACAGCGCCCACCAAGAGACCACACACTCGTCGGGCGTGTAGCCATGCAAGTGAACACGCCAGAACTCCGAGCATCACCAAGAACGTTCGGGAGCCAGATACAAGCCCAGCTAGGAGCACCGCGACGACCCAGAAACCATCGACTATCGAACGCGCCTGAGGACGTGGTGCGGAACTAACTACAAGCCAAAGCGCCAGACCCATAACAACACCTAGGGCATTCGGGTCCGTCGCGAGCCCACTAACTCGGTGGATGGATGACCAAAATGAGGTCTGATTGCTGAGGCTCCACGGAAGCACTCCGACCCACTGCGCAAGCGCATAGAGCGCGCAAATAAAGGCACCACCTCGAAGCCCCGCAATCCACCTGTTCCTCGTCGCTATCTCTCCTGAAAAGAGATCCACGCACATCGCAAACAGAAACACCCGAGAGAGCAGCTTCCACGTTGGGGCCTGAACCTCGAAGAACGCCCTTGCGGCGTCTCGAACGCGCGAGAGATCATCGAGACGAACGGCCGAAATAAAGCTAAACGCCGAGATACTTTCGCACAGAGCACTCCCTACAAGATACGCAAGAGCGGGGGCTGCCCAAGCCATACGGCCATTCCCTCTCGGGAACAGGGGCCCACTAAGAAACACAACTAGAGAGATCGCCAATACAGTCTGCGTGCCGACCCACGGAAGCAACACAACACTCGCTCCCCATGCGGTCACCATGGGTGAGAACACGCGCTCCCACGGCAGCAGCACTCGAAGGAGAAGGATTCCCAACGAAGCGATCGAGACAAAACCGAGTTCAGTTCGCGAGGAAAGGCTCAGCACCGGCAGCAACGCCGCACAACAGAGAAGGCGAAGGAGTGCGTGGTGTATGCGCGCCATAATTGTGGAACCTACTGGTAGTCACCCGAGGAACTATCGGGCAGTCCCCGACCAAACTCCTACTTCTTCTTCCCAACGTGCCGGGCTTTTTTCTTCGTTGTCTTGCCTTTGACGGCGGCAGTTTTCGGTCTCTCCGCAACAGCAGGTCGAACCTCCTTACTTTGACCAGAGCCCGGCGTTACAGCGAGCGCTCGGGGCCCGATATCGCGGAGTGGCGATGCCCAGACCTGGATGACTGAGCGCGGCACCTCATCTGGGATCTCACCGGGCTTGGCCTTCATCGCCATCAGATACTCTTGAAGATCCCGAGAGAGCTCCTCTCCCGTCAACACGCCGAAGGGGCCGATCTGCCCACGAAATCTACTCGTTCCAAATGCACCAACCGAGATATCTGCATTCGATACGGGAATCGTCTCTGGCTCAATACGATGAGCTCCGAGCAACGTGATCACCTCCGCTCCCTCAGCTGGCACGATGTGAGCAGAGAGGAACGCGTCGTTGGAAAAGCTGATAGCAAGCAGGTACCACTGTTTTCGGCGCAGGTGGCTCGTTGAGAACGAGTACCACTTTCCGTTTTCACTATCGCTATTCCAATAGACCCTTGGCCTCACACCATCCGGAGCACCCTCAAGGGTAATGGCATATCCCGGCCGGTGTTTAAGAGACGTGTCGAATTTGCCGGCCAGTCCTAGATACTCTCCTGATGCCGGAATCTTTCTGAGCTTAAACCAGATGAAAAATACGAAGTCCGTCCCCTTGGAGGGGTTAAGCGCTGGATCAGCCGCCACTTTCTCAAAGATGCCACTGCCTGAGACAACGAGCGGACTCGCTATCGGCTCACTGACAGAACTCACAGCTTCTCGGTCAAAGACCGAAAGTGAGCGCGGAACATTAAATCCGTAATGGCCGATGAGAATAAAGGCGCAGGCGGCAAGAGCAAATGCAGCCAAGAAGCTCGCTACCAGTGCCAGTCGCGAAGGGGCTCCTCCAACCTCGTGCTCAGGCGAGACTTCAGCTACAGCCTCAAAAGGAAAAGGCCTCGTGCCATCAGAATCCGGACGTTTAACTGCCCCTGATTCAGACACGAAGCCCATCTCCTTGAACGGTTACAGAGTTTTCGGAGTGCCGACTATCGGCATCCGAGCATCATTACGCCTCAGCGTCCTCTGATTCCTCTTCACCCTCAGCTGCCTCGGACTCCTCACCCTCAGCACCTTCCTCAGTCGAAGCTGCAGCCTTGCGACCACCCTTCTTCTTGCTCTTCTCTGCACCAGCCGACGCCGAAACAGGAGCCTGAGCCGCAATAACCTTGACCTGAACGGCAACAGAGACTTCCGAGTGAAGCTTTACTTCTACCTTGTAGATTCCCGGTCCCTTGATCGTCTCTGCGAGACGGATCTGGCGACGGTCAACCTCGTATCCAAGCGCCTTGAGAGACGACTCGATATCGCGGGTGGTAACAGAACCGAAGCTCTTACCCTTAGCGCCTACCTTGAGTGTGAACTCAACAGTGATCTGCTCAAGAACCTTACCGAACGCCTCAGCTTCGGCCTTCTTCTTGATACGCTTGGCCATGATCGATCCAAGCTTGTGCTTGAGTGCACGCTCGTTCTCCGACGATGCCTCAACAGCGATTCCACGGGGAATGAGATAGTTTCTCGCGAACCCGCGTCGAACCTTTACAGTA
>JBIIYC010000117.1:0-8322 GCA_044347025.1 Bdellovibrionota bacterium | reverse complement strand
CCCCGATATATCCGAGGGAGATGTAATCTTCACGTAAAATAACTTCCATGGCTGAACTCCTTCTAAACTCTTTTCTTCGCGCTATGCCACACAGTTCGCGCGCAACGGCTCAACGATTACTCGAAATCTCCACCGAAATCGAAATCATCACCCTCTCCGCGAGGCTGCGTGAGACGACGTGGATTACCCTTGAACTTGCGGGTCTTCGTTCTGATCAGATGCGTTTGAAACTTCTGAACCGTGTCAGTGATTCGCAAGATCGACTGAAGAGCGATCGGCGCCTCGTGATTCTCGGACTCGTAATTAAACGCGACATAGTAGCCGAAACGCTGCTTGTTGAAGGAGAACGCAGCCTCCTTCTTTCCCCACGTATCAACACCAGTTACGTTCGCCTGGTTCGACTTAAGGAGCGTTTCGATCTTTTTGATCTCGTCCTTGATCTGAGCCTCGGTCAAACGGGGATTAAAAATTACCACCGATTCGTAACGGCGTGCTTCCATGGAACACCTGCTGAATTCGAATATCTTTTATAGTCTCAACGATTACGCTTCTTTCTGTGCGTAGGGAGCAAGCAAACACGCTAACCTACACAACGCCACCATCCAAGTACCCCAAAGCACTCGGCGGGCTGGCTGCATTAAAAGCCGGGGGAGTGTACCAGATCGGGGTAAAAACACAACTCAACCGCCCCTGTTTTCTCAAACTCCATCTCCGCGGACCTTTTTCCGCCAGCGCCACCGGCCGCGGACAGTCGCTCGAGACCGGGCGATCGTCGGCACGACCATCGGCAACCTCCTGAAATACTTAGAGCCCTCGACACATGTGCTGATACCCGAAAGCGGACCAACAGGGATGCTGGCCAGAGCGGAGCGAAGATGCGCCGCCACATTGTGCCCCGCTCAATTACCTATTGTACGTATTCTGGGCTGCCTTGAGCCCCCGCCGACCCAGGAGCACGACCGCTGCGGCCGCTCGAGCAACGAGCTCCTCAGCATAGGACTGCTCCTCATGCGTAAAGCGTCCAAGGACCCATGTGGCTACCCCATCCGGCTGAGAAGCCAAAGGACTCCCCGGCGGAGGTTTCCCTACGCCAACCCGGATGCGCGCGTAACCCCGACCACCGCACAGCTCAGATATGGACCTCAGGCCGTTGTGCCCCCCTTCTCCACCATCGACCTTACTTCGGAGAGCCCCGAACGGGATATCAATTTCATCGTGAACAACGATGACCTCAGCAATCGGAATCTTGCGATAGGCCAAAAAACGCTGGAGGGGCTCACCGCTGCGGTTCATGAACGTCATCGGCTTCACAAGGCTCGCCGACCAATCGCCGATTGAGACCGTAGCCTCCAGATACCCCGACCGCTCCTGCCATCCTCGCTCCGCCAAGCCCCCGCCAAGCGCAGCGGCCGCGTACTTCCGAGCAGCAACCTCTACTTCCGATGGATCGGTTATGCCTGAGCAGGCACGAAGCGCATCGACAACCGCAAAGCCGATGTTATGGCGCGTGGCGGTGTATCTATCGCCTGGGTTACCGAGCCCAACAACTGTCGCGAACTGCGCTGTCATGATCCTGTCTCTTTCGAAAACACCCCTTGTACCACCGAGCAAATCCCGGATTTCCAGATTCTCGCGGTGGAACGTTTCATGCGTGAGCAGATATGAAAACGGGGCTCTTCGCAATCTGCGAAAAGCCCCGCCTTCTGTTCACGCAAACTGCGTGCCTTACTTACCTGCCGCCTTAGCCGGAGCCTTAGCCGCAGCCGCAGCCGGTGCCGCACCCGCCGCAGGAGCAGCCTCTGCAGCAGCAGGAGTAGCCTCCTCAACGGAGCGAGGAATAATAACGCTCACGATAGTCTCGTGTGGATCGTCCGCCAACGTAACTCCAGCAGGAAGCTTGAGGTCACTTGCATGAACAGACTCACTCAATCCGAGTGACGAGATATCAACCTCGATAACGGTAGGAATGTTCTTCGGCAAGCACTCTACAGTAACTTCGTGCGTCACCAACGTGAGTACTCCACCATCGTTCTTCACTCCTGGCGATTCGCCAACGAGCTTAACTGGGATATCGATGGTAATCTCCTCGTCATCCCTGAGCGTCTGGAAATCAACGTGAAGAACGCGACCCTTGATGTGATCCTGCTGAACTTCCTTCACAATCGCCGACTTGCCGTTCAATGCTGGCGAAGAACTCTTCAACGTGAACACCTGTGACAACCGAGCCTTCTTCGCTAAGAGCGTAAACTCCTTGTACGGAACCTGAATCGAAATCGGGCTATCATGACGGTGGTAGGCAACGCCGGGAATAAATCCTGCCTTGCGTGCACGGTTGCACCCACCCTTACCAAGCTCTTGTCTCTCTGTTACTTCAATAGTGAAACTTTCCACGGCTATTTTTCCTCGTAAAAAACGTCCCGGGACTCTAGCAGATGGGGAATACTAGGTAAAGAACACCCGAATAAAAGCCCCCGACACTAGCGGCGCCCGATGGAAAACGTCTTCGACGTCCCGAGCTCAGGCCAAAAACAAGAGATAACTACCTAAAAAGACTACTCACCGAATCGTCAGAGTGAATTCTCCGGATCGCTTCGGCGAAAAGGGGTGCCACAGAGAGGACGGTAAATTTACCCCCCGGCTGCACCTCCGGATGCGGAACAGTATCCGTGACGATGATCTCCTCAATCGGACTATTGTTGAGTCGAGTACGCGCGTCCCCTGAGAGGACGGCATGAACGCAACATGCGATCACCCGCTTCGCCCCTTCCTCCATGAGCGTCTGCGCAGCCTTTACAAGGGTTCCACCAGTATCAGCCATGTCATCAACGATAACACAGGTCTGCCCAGCAACATCTCCCACCACGTTCATCGACGCGATCATGTTCGGCCCGGCACGTCGCTTATCAATAACAGCGATCGGCGCATTCTCAAGTCGGGTCGCAAAGAATCGCGCTCGCTCCACACCACCCACATCCGGAGCAACTATCGTGACGTCCTTAACCCCGTACTTCGAGTGTAGGTATGGGATCATAATAGGAAGGGCAAAGAGATTGTCGACCGGGATGTTAAAGAAGCCCATCAGCTGACCGGCGTGCAGATCCATAGTAAGGACACGATCGGCGCCCGCCGTCGTGATCATGTCGGCCACTAACTTCGCGGTAATCGGAACGCGCGGCTTCACCTTCCGGTCCTGTCGCGCGTACCCGAAGTATGGAATAGCAGCCGTAATACGCCCTGCGGAGGAGCGCTTGAGCGCATCGATAATAATCAGAAGCTCCATGAGGTGATCATTTCCCGGGGTGGATGTGCTCTGAATAACGAACACATCGCCCCCGCGAACATTATCTCCGATCTCGACCGAGATCTCGCCGTCACTAAATTGGGTGGTTTCAATAGATCCAGCCTGAATCGCCAGCGTCTCACAAACCGATGCGGTAAATAATGGATTCGATCTGCCCGAGAAAACGAGAAGCGGTCTAGTCACAGAAGCTCCTTGGAAAATTGCCTGCGTACTCTGAAACTACAACAACAGTGCCGTGCGGGACACTACCATACCGCGGCCCGCAGGCAACTAGGCTAGCGAGCAAATCGGAAACGATTCCACAGAGGAATGCTGCTACGGAACCATGGTTCCCATGAAACGGCAGATTATGGGAATAACTAAAGGAGAAAAACGGGAAAAGAGAGTTGCCCGGGCAGGGGTCGAACCTGCGTATGGCGGAATCAAAATCCGCTGCCTTACCACTTGGCTACCGGGCACCACGACGGTGCATCTTGAGTAAAACTTTTGCCGCCGTTTGGCAAGTGCGGGCCGATACGTCACGGGATAAAAGTACACCAATGTACTCCTGTAGGGTGATAAACAGGGCTCCGTCGTAAGCCTTGTCGGAGTTTCGACGAAACGAGGTGGAACGACGAAAAAGCCAGGCCCGACTTCGCGCAAGCTCCGTCGCGGCATCGGCAATCCAGGGCGCGCCACACTGCTCACGGAAGCGCGGGCGTATCCACAGAGATACGTTGAGGATTCCTTCGGTTGCTCCCACTACGTTGCCTTGTCGGCCGAAGCCTTGGCGTACGAGGAAGTCACACTATCGACATGCGAAACGGGAAATCATGTGCGCCCCCTGCTAAAAATGCGTCACATGCACCGCCATTCCGACCTGGCGCAGGGCTTCGGTGAACGCCGGGATACGGCCCTCCTCCCCCACGTTCACGAGACTGAAGAAACAGGAACCAGACCCTGTCAGTGAGGTCGTATGCGGGAAAAAGCAGCGCGCACGTATAAGCCCCTCACCCACTTCCGGAACCAACTGACACACGTCCCCTTCGAAATCGTTCTCCAACAGATCCGGGAGAAGCACTGGGTCGGGATGGGCACGGAAGCGCTCCATGGGCGCGTCCACACCGAGCGTCAGATGCGGGTGCTGCACCCGAAATCGGTCGTAGAACAGAGCCGTCGGCACGGGCTTGGGTGGCGCAACGATGAGCACCGCCCCGCCCCACAACGGCCCCCCGCTGATTGGGCGCACATCCTCGCCTATTCCGGTTACCCAACACACACCACCCGAATAGGCATACGGAACATCCGCACCACATGCGAGCGCCGCTGCAGCAATTCGGCTCAGATACTCAGAGCGGTCTATCCCGAGGCACCCCTCAATAGCACCCTGAAACAGCTCAGTAAGAAGTCGCAAAATAGCTCCGGCATCCGAACTACCACCACCGAGCCCACCGCCAACGGGTATGCGCTTGGTAATCGCTACGTCAATGCCACACGGCGGCTCGTCGCAACCGAACACTTTCCAATAGTTCCGAAACGCTTTTGTGACGAGATTATCTGCGCTTGCGACACTCTGCAGCTCGGGTAGATCTATCGAGACAGCACACTCCGAATCATGGCGCAAGCGCACCCGCAATTCGTCACTAAGCGCGCATGTAGTATTCAACATGCTGAGCAGGTGATACCCATCAGCTCTGCGTCCAAGCACCTTAAGCCGAAGATTGACCTTCGCTGGAGCGCCGAGCACCCAAAGCCGTTGACCAACACGGTCACCTATCTGGCGTACAGCCCCCCTGATATCATGTGCAGTAAATGGCATAGAGCAACCGCTCGAAGTTCGAGGCTCTTTCCGCGAGCGTTTGGTGCGCAAACCCCGCCGACAATACCGTTACGCCTTTCAAAGGATCGAGGCGACGGACACTCCGTCGCTAGATCTCCTCCCCCTCTTCGGGAAGGCCATCGAGATCCTCTTCGGATGAGCGATCTGTGTATTTGCGCTCTTCATTCTCCTGAGCCGTCTTACAATCGATGCAGAGCTGCGCTACCGGTCGAGCCAAGAGACGTGCGACGCCGATCTGCTCACCGCAGCTTTCACACTCACCGTAGGTCCCCTCCTCAATCTTCTTGAGGGCCACGTCGATCTTTTTAAGATGGTTAAGTTCGCGCTTCCCAACTTTCACAAGCGAGTTTTGATTGATCTCAAGCGATGCCAGATCAACCGAGTCCCCTGATGGAGTATCGAGGTCTGCTACCGAGGTGTCACTGATATCCTCGAGGTGGCGCAATATGCGGCGCTTCTCCTCCTCTAGTACTCCCTTCAACTGATCTAATTCTTTCTTCTTCATAGAGAACTCCTAACCGCTTCTCGTCCGTACCAACGACCAAGGCGCGCAGCGTTATAGACTACCCCTGGAGCTGTAGCAACCGAGACCACCACCGTCCGCCAGGGAGGCCCTCTTCCGATGCCTCTTGGACCGATAGGCTAGACGACCGTATACCACGGTTCAAGTCTAAATATCGGCCTGTCGAGATTTTTCGGTCTAATAGGCAGGTACCACACCCCCTCTGCCCCTGCGTATGGCCAACGCCATCCCCTTGCGAGAACCCCCTATCGAGCATCCACCGGCAACGGTTGGGCCCCGCCTCTCATAGAACCTCACACGCCGTGGAATTCTCCGAAGACTTCGCGCAGCACGTCCGAGATCTCTCCCAGGGTAGCCGCTGCACGCACACAGGTCACGACCTGCGGCATGAGATTTTCATTGCCCTGAGCCGCGGCCTTGAGAGCCGCTAGGGCCTGCGCGACCACGACGGGATCTCGACTCTGCCGGAAACGCACTATCCGCTCCTGCTGATCCAACTCAACTCTGGGATCAATCGAATGGATCGGTGGCAACGCCTGCTCGGAATCGGAATATCGATTCACGCCAACAACACCAACGCGCCCGCTCTCGACGGCCTGCTGCGCTTCAAACGCCGAGTTTTCGATCTCACCCTGCGGATAACGCTGCTCAATGGCCGAGAGCATCCCACCCAACGTATCGATCGTTTCAATGCGCGCCCGCGCAGCAGATTCAATCTGCGCAGTGAGCGCCTCAATCATATAACTACCACCAAGCGGGTCTGCCGACGCTGCAACACCCGATTCCTCCGCAATTATCTGCTGTGTTCGGAGCGCCAGGCGAGCACTCTCCTCGGTCGGTAAGCCGAGCGCCTCATCAAAACCGTTAGTGTGAAGCGACTGTGTTCCACCGAGCACAGCTGCCAACGCTTGAATGGTTGTCCGAATGATATTGTTATGTGGCTGCTGGGCCGTGAGGCTACTTCCGGCTGTTTGTGTGTGGAAACGGAGCATTAACGACCGCGGATCCTTCGGATCGAAGCGCTCTCGCACAAGCTGCGCCCAGAGGCGTCGCGCCGCTCGAAACTTTGCAATCTCCTCCAGAAAATTATTGTGACAGTTGAAGAAAAACGCCATCCGCGGCGCCACCTCATCGACGGAGAGCCCCTGCTCTTGCGCTGCAGATAGGTAGGCAAGACCATCCGCAATGGTAAAGGCCACTTCCTCGACCGCCGTACTTCCAGCCTCTCGGATGTGATAGCCAGAAACACTAATAGTATTCCACTGCGGAACGTTCGACTTACAGAACGAGAAGATGTCGGTCACAATACGCATCGCCGGACGCGGTGGATATATGTAGGTGCCACGCGCGATATACTCTTTGAGAATATCGTTCTGAATCGTGCCGCGAAGCGCAGTCCATGGGACCCCCCGGCGCTCCGCCAAGACCAAGAGAAACGCGAGTAGAATACCCGCGGTGGAGTTGATCGTCATGGAAATCGAGACCTGCTCCAGCGGTATCCCCTTAAACAACCGCTCCATGTCATCGATTGAGGCTATCGACACTCCCACTCGCCCCACCTCGCCCTTAGCCAGAGCATGATCGGGGTCACGCCCCATCTGCGTTGGTAAGTCGAATGCAACACTGAGCCCAGAGATCCCTTGCTTCAACAAAAAATGATACCGAGCGTTGGTATCATCCGCGCTTCCAAAACCGGAGTACTGCCGCATGGTCCACAACCTTCCGCGGTACATCGTGGGATGGATTCCTCGCGTATACGGAAACTGTCCCGGGATCGACGCATCACCGGCGCCAGCATCGTGCGGGGTATAGACCCCTTTTATTACGAATCCCGAGGATGTGGTATAATCCGCCGTGCTATCGCTCATAACGAGACTTCCTATCGAATAACGAGCGTCTGCTCAATCCGGCGAGCTACGTCGTTGACATCCAGAACAGAGGACGCCGGTCCAATTACCGTGATGGCAACTAGCTTGTGATCGAAGGTCGACGAGATCACGTAACTCACGATCCGCCCACGCGAGGAATCGCTTTCAAACTCATGCTCCAGCAAAGTTCGGCCATTCACCGCGATCGGCTCCTTTTTGAGCCATACAAGCCCGGGAATACTTCCTTGATACACCTGCTCTAACTCAGCAGAGAGCCCAACTAACTCCTCCGCTGACACCTCGACATCACCGAATCGAATCGCTATTAATAAATCGCTCTCATTCATCCACGCCGCGTCGGGATAGGGCGGGCTCTTCCAGCGAGCCTTCACATCGGCGCCCCCCATCAGCGTAAACCCCGTTGGAAGGTCGAACCGGATCCTGCCGCCTGCTATCGACACGCGTCCTTCCCTGGCCTCTGCGTTACACTGTGGCGGGGCGATAAACGAAACCTTTCGCCCAACACCCAACGCATTCTGATAGTTCATCGTCAATATGATGGCGCGCTGAGACTCAAAGTGAGCATCTTTGAAATCAGCAAACAGCCCCTCATCCGCGCCGCGTGATATCTCGTACGCCTCAACATCAGAAAGTGACTGTGGCCACTGCTTGTGCTCGCAATAGTAATCACGCATCGCTTCGAAGAGCTGCTTCTCAACTACCTCGGGCTGTCGAACAAGCAGTCCCGGCTCGTTCGCACCCCCACCGACATCAGAGGTGGTTGATGAACATCCAGACAATACTGCCATCG
>JBIIYC010000251.1:0-3314 GCA_044347025.1 Bdellovibrionota bacterium | reverse complement strand
CCTTCTAGCCCCTCATTCGAGTGCTGGGAGATTTCCTGAAGACCAAGAATGAACGAGAGGTTGAGGACATGCTTTCGGCCATGAATATCAGCAAACAGGCCATAGAGGGTGCCGTCGTACAGATGCAGCTTTTGAAACCTCCCTGATAAAAGCCGCTCGCGCTCGTGGCTCCACGGTGAGCGATATCGCACCTGAACCATCTGTCCCTGATGACAGAGAAATACCAATCGCACGATATCAACACTTGGCAACTTTGCTACCGAAGCGCCGTCGACCGTAAACCGACTTCGAATGAGCTCCAAGTCACGATCAATATCGGCTCGGCCATTCGTAGTCCGAATCCACAACGAAGAGATGGCCGCTCGAACAGTCGCGTCGTCGATCATCGACGCAATCTCTCGAAGGAGGATAAGAGCAACCAATTCATCTCGATCCGGAGGAAGAGATGCAAAACTAAACTGAGGGTTAGTGAGGTAGTATCCACGGTTGGACTCGTCATACTCAATTGGAACCCCAAATTCATACCGCAAGCGATCAATGGTCCGCATAGCCGTGCTGCGCGAACATCCACACATAGCTGCCAGTGTTGACGCGTTAGGATAGGCCCGTTTCTGCAGCTCGCCCTGGAGCATCAGAGAGCGTTTAAGAAAGGTGGATGTATCGCTCCCTCGACGGTCACTTTCGTCGGAACGGGAACGATCTTTGCGGGGGTGACTCATGGAACAACCAATGACAAACGCAGGAATAATGTATCCTTGTGTGAAGTAGCCCGGCTCACCCCCTATTTCAAGAATGTGTGTCAGCTGATGAGCTAGGCAGCTACTAAGAACTCGTCGGAAGGATTCAGAATCTCGCGTTGCTGCGATGTGGAACGGCTGCGCCGATTCCGCTTTGAATGGGTCGGAAAGCCAATACCTATACGGTAGCAATGGGGTGTATCACCCGGTGAGTCATGTCTGACCTTTTTCCAAAAGCGCCCCGAGTAACAACTCCATCAAGCAATACGGCCACTTACAGCTCTTATTGCTGCGCGAGCAGCGCTCGCTCAAGTTCCCGAGTAGATTCGCCGACCTGAGTGTACAAGGGGAGCGAGGGATACCTATACCAGCCATGTTTACGCTGGTCGGTCCCTCATCATGCCAATACATGGGGACGCTACTATGAAGATGGGAATCACCGTTGGTGTTCCGAAGGAAACTGGGGCTGGAGAAACACGAGTTGCTGCAACTCCTGATTCTGTCAAAAGGCTCGCAAAATACGGCTTCGATATTGCGATCGAGGAGGGCGCCGGTATGGCCGCCGGCTTTCGGAATGAGGACTACGATGCGGTCGGTGCTCGGATCGTATCCACCAAAGATGCATGGGCCTCTCAGCTCATCGCGAAGATTGCACCACCAACCGAGACGGAGACTCAATCATTGCAATCCGGCGCCATGATCGTGTCTCTCTTGGAGCCGTTCCGAAATGGACATCTGCTGGAACGATTTGCAAACCACAAAATTGATGCCCTGGCTCTTGAGGCTATTCCTCGCACATCACGCGCCCAGGCGATGGATGTACTCTCCTCGCAAGCAGGCATCGCCGGATATCGCGCGGTGCTCGAAGCGGCGCAGCACTACGGTCGCTTCTTTCCAATGATGATGACATCCGCAGGTTCTGCCAAAGCAACAAAGGTAACGGTGCTTGGAGCCGGCGTGGCTGGCCTTCAGGCGATCGCGACTGCTCGCAAACTCGGAGCGACCGTTGAGGCGTACGATGTACGACCAGAGACTCGGGAGCAGATCGTATCCCTCGGAGCAAAGCCGATCGAGATTCAGCTTGAAGAGTCCGGTAGCGGCCAGGGAGGATACGCTCGAGAACTCTCCGAGGAATCCAAGAAGAAAATTCAAGATGCCCTCGACGAGCGACTGGCAAAAAGTGATGTAATCATCACAACAGCAAATGTCCCAGGCCGCAAAGCTCCGATTCTTGTCTCTGAATCCGTAGTTCGGAACATGCGCTGCGGATCAGTTGTGGTGGATATGGCAACTCCGAGCGGAGGCAATTGTCCGCTCAGCAAGCCAGACGAAATCGTCAACATCAACGGGGTTAAGGTCATCGGATACACAAACTATCCGGCGATGATGGCGACCGATTCGAGCAATTTTTTTGCACGGAACCTCGTATCGCTCTTCGACTTATTCATTAAACCGCGCGAGAGCGGCGAGCCAACATTCATGGTGAACTTAGAGGATGACATCATCGAAGCCTCACTCCTTGTTCATCAAGGCATATTGCGTATGAAGAAGTAATCAGCAGACCACTCAAGAGGAATTCACTATGTCAGAAACGATGATCGCAGTTTATGTCTTCACCCTTGCATGCTTTGTGGGATACCACGTGATTTGGGGGGTGACGCCAGCACTTCATACCCCACTCATGGCTGTCACGAATGCAATTAGCGCCATTCTCGTCATAGGGGCGATGCTCGTTGCCGGATCGGTACATGCATCTGAATCAGTATGGATTCAAGCCTTGGGATTCCTCGCCGTAGCCCTGGCCTCGATCAACATTTTCGGAGGATTCGTGGTAACAAACCGGATCCTCGCGATGTTTAAAAAGAAATCGTAATAAAGAGAGCCTCCATGAACATCAGCCACGATTATTTCGCATTCGCGTATCTCGCTGCCACCATCCTATTTATTTTCGGGTTAAAGGGGCTCAGCCATCCCAAAACTGCTCTACGCGGTAATACGTTATCCATGGCGGGCATGCTTCTCGCCATCGCTGTAACGCTCTTTCATCCGGACGTTAAGAGCTACGGCCTTATCCTCGCTGGATTACTTACGGGAGCTATCGTTGGTGTCCCGCTCGCTCTGAAGATCAAAATGACAGCTATGCCGCAACTGGTCGCGGCGCTTCACAGCTTTGTGGGGCTTGCAGCAGTTCTTGTAGCGGCTGGAACCTATCTCATGCATGCACACGAGGGGGACGTGCGACCGATTCTTCTGATTGAGCTTGTCGTCGGCAGTGCTATTGGTGCCGTTACGTTTACTGGCTCGCTCGTTGCGTTCGGAAAGCTTCAGGCGCTTCTTGGCTCTTCACCGCTCGTGTTTCGAGGCCAACACCTACTGAACGGTCTTCTTATTGGGGCAGTGATCGTACTCTCTGCTCTTTTTGCCGTCCATCACAGCGTTTCCCTTTTTATAGCGGTCACGGGCATCTCGCTTATTCTCGGCTTTTTGTTAGTGCTCCCGATCGGAGGCTCAGATATGCCCGTTGTTGTCTCGATGCTCAACTCCTACTCAGGGTGGGCAGCATCGGCAACAGGATTC
>JBIIYC010000250.1:0-3327 GCA_044347025.1 Bdellovibrionota bacterium | reverse complement strand
GTAGCTGAAAACTACGCGGGTTATGCCGTAGCTCTGCCCCGCTACTACCCACTAATTCCGTCGATGAGCCCCTATTTTATCCCTCCCTGCTTGCACCTGCGCGTGCAGGACGAGCAAATGTACCCTCTCGAAACCACGAGGAAGCACGATAAAGACCCATCGACCGATCGAGTGGGCGCTCAACGACTGGAACGTGCGCGCACACGTCACGCACAATTTACAACATCGCGTTGGGGCGTTTATTCCGCCTTTGACACGCCACTCAGTGCGACGCAGACCATAAAAAAAGGCGCCCGACAGGCGCCTTTTGTTCACTACCGTACGAACATGCGTATTAGGCCTTGTTCTCCGTCTCACTCGGACGACCTCGCACCTCGGCGATACGACGAACGATGCGTCCCTTTGAGAGGTCGTATGGTGATATCTCCACTACAACTTTGTCTCCAGGAAGAACGCGGATGTAGAACTTACGCATCTTGCCAGCAAGATGGGCTAACACTTCGTGCCCATTATCACACTGCACACGGAATGCGTTTGGAAAGCACTCCTTTACTACTCCATTAAGCTCAATTGCGTCCTTTGCCATGCATCCCTTATCTACCTACACCCCCGTTCACTAACCGGGGGCCCATGTTACCGGCTTGGCAGAGACTACCACCATTTGCGCCGTATGCAACTAACCCCCGCACCCTCTGTCGGATACGGGGGAACGAATTAATTATCCCCTGTAAAAGGCCCCATCTTACGGAATTTCTCATACCGCCGAGCGACCAGATCCTTCACCGAGAGCTTCGAGAGGGGCTCAAGATTCCGAACCAATGCCGCTCTGAGCAGCTCAGCAGCCTCTTTGTGGTTGCTGTGCGCGCCGCCAACTGGCTCCGGCACAACCTCATCGATCAGATTCAAACGCTTCAGATCGGAGGCTGTAACATTGAGCGACTCTGCAGCCATTGAGGCCTGCTCCACCGATACCTCTGCCTTATCGGCTGAGTGATAGAGGATAGATGCACACCCCTCAGGAGTAATCACTGAGTAGCACGCGTTCTCAAGCATCAAGATGCGATCGCCAACGCCGAGCGCCAACGCTCCACCACTTCCACCCTCTCCGATAACCACACAGATAATCGGAACGGTAAGCTCAGACATCTCCGCCAGATTGCGCGCGATGGCCTCTGCTTGACCTCGCATCTCTGCTTCAAGCCCCGGGAAGGCGCCCTGAGTGTCGATGAAGGTAATCAGCGGCAAGCCGAACTTCTCCGCCATGTGAAAAAGGCGGAGAGCCTTGCGATATCCTTCCGGGTTCGGCATTCCGAAATTTCGCTTCAAACGTTCCGCTGTCGTGCGGCCACGTTGGTGACCAACAACCATCACGGGCACTTCCCCTAGTCTCGCAGTACCTCCGACGATTGCAGAATCGTCGTGTCCCAAGCGATCACCATGAAGCTCCATGAAATCACTAAAAATAAACTTGATGTAGTCCAGCGTGAACGGGCGATCGAAGTGGCGGGACAACTGCACTCGCTGGTATGGCGTTAACTTGCCGTAGATCTCCTTTCGAACCTTCGATACCTTTGCCTCAAGGGTCGCGTACTCATCCCGACGCGACTGATCGCCACCGGCGAGCTCGTCCCGCAGACGCTCTAGCTGGTACTCTAATTCAACAAGTGGGCGCTCAAAATCTAACGGATGCTCAATAGGACTCATGCGTCTCTGTACCTATCCTTTAATACCGCTACCAAAAACGAGACGTTAAGAAACTTCTCTGAACGGAGAGATTCCCCAAGGCCTACCACGGTAGCCAACTTCATAAGACGGCGGATCATTCCATAAGATAGAGGCATTGGTCAAAGGGGGGATTTGCTGAATGATCGCCGTTTCAACAGGAACTAACTAGCCGAACACACTACACAATTAAATCACACACCCGCGTCGTACAACGCCCGCCTTCTACCGCCAGCTTTCGGGAAACCGATTGGTGCCGGATTGCCGTTGTGAGACACTCCAAGAGAGAGCGACCTGAGCTCACCGCACGGAGGATATCCATGGATCGTGACACGTTTACCGCCGAGCTTCGGCACCTTGAGGAGCGCTTTGAGGGGCTCGCGCCGGAGCTTGAGTTGACGGTGCGAGATCCTGAGCTGGGAGTTGAGGGATACGTCGTCGTGTGGACGACGCTTACCGCGCGCCACAGCCCTCTCGGCAGAGTCGGTAAGGGCGGCACTCGAATTACCCCAACAACAAGCCTCGATGAAATAAAGATGCTCGCTCGTATTATGGCGCTCAAGAACGCCGCCGCCGGACTCCCCCTAGGCGGGGCGAAGTCCGGAATGCGCGATGACCCGACATCACCGGGATTCGAACAGAGGCTCCGTCGATTTGCGCAGTTGGCAGCCCCTACCCTCGTTGAACGAGGAGGGATATTTGGCGGCTTCGGATTCGATATCGGAGTGAAGCCGGAACACGCCCGGATCGTGTGCGATGAACTTCATTCAACGCGGTGCTTCACCGGAAAGCCCCTTGATATGGGTGGCACAGATTACGATCGAGAGGGTATCGCCGGCCTCGGAGTCAGTGTGAGCGCAGTAACCGCTCTAGAATGTGAAGGCACCCCAGTACAAGGCACAACGTTCGCCGTTCAAGGATTAGGCGCAATGGGCGCTGCAATCGTCAGATACTTTAGCGAAGCCGGAGGCGTGCTTCGTGCGGTTTCCGATCCGATGGTAGGAGGAACGTATCTGCTCAACCAACCTCCAAGCTCCGCGTTAATCGAAGCAATTGCTCACCACAACTGGGATTCAACGAAAACGCTTCTCAATGCTGAAGGCCTCAAAAGCGACCTGAATGACGTTCTATACCAACCGGTCGATGTGCTGTTTCCAGCTGCGGTGCAGAATGTGATTACCGAAGCAAATGTAGCCCGCGTCACCGCGCGGCGAGTAGTGGAAGGAGCGAATAGTCCGGTAACGGCGGAGGCTCGAACCGAGCTGTACAATCGCAAAGTCTTGGTGCTTCCGGATTTTATCGTCAATGCTGGTGGAATCATCGCTGCATACGTCGAGATGAGCTCAACCGTTTCCCCAGAAGAGAACCTCAAGACGAAGAAAAACTCGGAAGACGCCAAGGCTCTGACGCGGGAGCGCATGCGAGCAAACGTAACGCAAACGCTCACAATCGCAGCCGACACTGGAGTTGAGCCTGCGCTCGCGGCGAGATATCTGGCGTTACGCAATATATTTGCGGTGTAACCCCAGGGAAGCCAGGCATCAAACACGGTACACCTGCCGACTATCTCTCAACAGAGGCTCGCGTTGCCATCGCTTACGCCGA
>JBIIYC010000249.1:0-3359 GCA_044347025.1 Bdellovibrionota bacterium | reverse complement strand
GCCTCTTGCTGGACATTGATACACAAGAGAATCGCGCCCACATTCTCTCTATTTTGGGCCCGACGAACGCCCGCACACCGAACCTGAAAGTCATTTTTCTCGATGCCGACACCCGCTCCATCGTGCGGCGATATAGCGAGACACGTCGCCCACACCCCGGATTCAATCCCACTAAAGACAAATCGCTCGAGGACGCAATTCAACGTGAGCGGGCCCGACTCCAGCCAGTCAAGGAATCTGCAGACCTCGTTCTCGACACCTCGGCTTTCAACGTCCACGCGCTCAAACGGGAGCTGAAAGAGTTTCTTCAATCTCTCGGTACGGTGAGCGCCAGAAACATGCGCGTGAATTTTTTATCGTTCGGCTTTAAACGAGGGGTGCCCCTCGACTGCGATTTGGTAGCCGACGTTCGATTCCTACGAAACCCCCACTTTGTCGAGGAGTTACGCGAACGGGATGGTCGTGAAGCGCCGGTTCGGGATTATGTATTTGAATCTGCCGATGCGTCTGAATTCGTGCGGCGCTACGCAGACCTCCTCAACTTTCTTTTGCCTAAATACCAATTTGAGGGCAAAGCGTACGTAAACATCGGGATCGGCTGTACTGGTGGAAAACACCGCTCGGTAGCTATCGCGGAGGCATTAAGTAGCGCGATTGATCGGTCCGAATATCTCGTGAGCGTGAAGCACAGAGACATCTGATTAGCCCGCCCCCTTGGTCAAGCGACCAGCCGAGATCCTCATCGCAGACACCATTTTTCCTTGTGGAATTCCATCATTCGGGCGTATTCTCGGCCAAAAGATACGAAAATCCATGACATGGAGAAACCTCAATGACCCTCAAAAACTTTCTCTTTACCTCAGAATCGGTTGGCGAAGGCCATCCAGATAAGATTGCCGACCAACTCAGTGACTCTGTACTCGATGAGTTCCTGCGAGAAGATCCGTCAGCGCGCGTCGCCTGCGAGGCGCTCGTAAAGAATGATGTAGTCATTCTAGCCGGCGAGATAACCTCATCCAAGACCGTCAACTACGAACGACTCGCTCGGGCCGTTATCAAAGATATCGGATACGACGACCCGGCCCTTGGGTTCGATTCGCAGAGCTGCTCAATCATGACCTTCATAAGCCAACAGTCCCCGGACATTAGCATGGGAGTGAACGAGCACGAGGGTCTTCACAAGGAGCAAGGCGCTGGCGATCAGGGCCTGATGTTCGGTTTTGCGTGTGATGAAACTCCTGAACTCATGCCGCTTCCCATATCGCTTTCGCATCAAATCATGCGAGCGCTCTCAAAATCTCGACGAAGCGAGGCCGGTTCATTCTTGAAACCAGATGCCAAGAGTCAGGTGACGGTTGAATACCGAGACGGGAAACCGCACGCGGTGGACACAGTTGTGGTCTCCACGCAGCACGCTGAGTCAGCGTCTCTCAAGGATGTCGAGGAGTACGTCATCGAGAAGATTGTGAAGAATGTGATCCCCTCGCAATTTTTGACCGCAAAGACCAAGTACCTCATCAATCCGACTGGTCGTTTCGTGATTGGAGGGCCCGTTGGAGATTGCGGACTAACCGGGCGAAAGATCATCGTGGATACCTACGGTGGATACAGCCGCCACGGAGGAGGAGCTTTCTCAGGAAAAGACCCTTCGAAGGTAGATCGCTCGGCAGCATACGCTGCTCGCTACATCGCCAAGAACGTCGTGGCGGCAGGCCTCGCATCGAAGTGCGAGGTTCAGGTCGCATATGCGATCGGCGTTGCTAAGCCGGTGTCGGTGTACGTCAACACATTCGGAACCGGAAGCGTCAGCGAAGAGAAGATCTCAGCTGCAGCGCAGGAGGTTTTTGATCTCACTCCACGCGGTATTATACGCAGCCTGAACCTCCTTAAACCGATATATCGACCGACCGCGTCGTACGGACACTTCGGACGAGAAGCGGGCGCCGATGGCAGCTTCTCATGGGAGCGTACCGACAAGGTAGCAGAGTTGAAGTCCTTGCTCGGTCGGTAAGCCGGATAGCGCTGGAGTGGGGACCCGCTCCAGCGCCTAAAACCGGACTCTAACTCCCACCATCGCTGACGCTCCAGGTAGTGGAGCAACATCTTTAATATACGAGACGTGATTCCGGGCCTTCTCACTTAAAAGGTTTGTACCGCGGCCAAAAAGCTCTACGTTCTGTCCGAACCAGGTGAGATCCTTGCTGACGTAGAGATTGAGCATCGTGTACCCATCCGTCGTTGTTTCAAACTCAGCTACTTTATCCTGAGCGAACACCTGCTGGACCTCTAAGCGGATCCGGCAGAGGTCTTTGTCGTAGTAGTTACCACCCATCAACAACCGCAGCGGAGGAATACGAGGAAGATACTCGCCATTGCTGCGATCGCGCGCCCACACGTAATCAGGTTGAAAATCGAAGGAGACCTCCTTCCCGGCTCTATCGACTGCGAAGTAGGCAACCTGCGATTCAAAGCCGATGAAATCTGCATTGATAGGCTCAAAGACATAGACGGGAAGATCGTCAATCGTAGTGCCGGTAGGATTGGCTGCGATGTAGTCCCAAAAGCGGTTGTAGTAGCCCCCGATAAAACCACGAAAGGTTCCCTCTTTTTTTCGTAGCGTGAGATCCGTCCCGAGTGAGCGCTCAAGACCAAGCTCCGGATCTCCTATCTCATACGCGCCTACCGCGAGATGCGGACCATCCGCAAACAACTCCTGTCCCGTCGGTGCCCGCTCTGTATGAGCAACAGAGAGTGCTGCTGCATAATCGGGCGCAAAATCCCACACGAGTCCCGTGGACTGACTAAATGAATTCTCGTTCTTTGTAATTCCCTCATTGAGCGCGGCATCAAATCCGGAGGTCGAAACCTGATTCCAATCCAGACGACCTCCGAGCTGCCAGGTAACCGTGTCGGAGAGAAGAACTTCTTCTAAATCAAAGAACGAGTATGTCGTTGTGTCGGTTGGCGGCTGGAAAGCCTCCTCTCCCACTACATCAAAGCTACTATCTTGGAATTGCAGTCCAAATGTACCGCGCACCGGACCGATCTCGCGATGAGTCAGGTCAACACGACTATCAATCGCTTTCTGACTCAGATTTGAGCTCGCCTCCCCTGCTTCAAGCTCGGTCTGATCGTAGTTCGCGAGCCCCACGCGGGTAATAACAGAATCGACGAAATCTCCGGTACCACGAACTCCGCCGCGAACATCCACTCGTTTGCGCTCTGCATTAATCGAGATGTTTGGCTCTCCGTTCGGCACGCCGTATGTAGTCTCGTAATCGCTCACCGCCGCACCTAGGAATGCGTTACCCTGAACGTAGGATGCTCCCAGTGTAAGGTTGCTATTATCTGTGTTGCTC
>JBIIYC010000248.1:0-3367 GCA_044347025.1 Bdellovibrionota bacterium | reverse complement strand
GTGGGTCGGCTAATCCCATGTGCTCGGCACGCCTCAGCCACCGAGCACCCTCCTTGCTTCACCTTAAGGATAAATTGTCCCCTTTGGTCTTCCACTGTCTCTTTCCTCCATGGCATACACTCGCCCCCTCCCGGCTGGGAGAAAGCCTATCAAATGTGTAAACCATGTAGCGCCGCAGGACTGTAAACTATGATCCGCCGCCGTACCACGTTCACGCGGAAATACGTGATTCATTACGGAAAAGAATGGGTTGTGCCCCATCAGCAGTCATTTGGCACCCACTCGATTCCACGATGAGCCAAGTTCGATTACATCCGCTCCAGCGGTGTGATTCCGAGTAGCTTGAGTGACGCTGCTAGAACCGTGCGCGCTGCTACGAAAAGCGAGAGTCTGGCTTGGGCCGTCTCTTTGTCCTCTTCTCCGAGCACCCGTAGCTTTACGTAAGCTCGTGAGATCGCCTTGGCCAAGTCGAGGGTGTAATTGCAGATGTTGCACGGCTCGTAGTCGGACGCGGTGCGCTCAAGAACGGCCGAAAATCGCGAGAGGATGGTGGCTATCTCCCACGCCTCTGGCTCCGGAAGCTTGGCGCCGTTAGGGCTCTTCGAAACTGCGATCCCTTCAGCGCGAGCACGCTCTTCCATGCTATGCAGGCGAGCTACCGCATACATGAGGTACGGACCGGTGTCGCCCTTAAAGTTGAGGGCTTCATCCCAGCTGAAATGAAACTCCTTGATATTGGTGCGACAGAGGTAGTTGAAGTACACAGCACCGAGACCAACATTCTCTGCGACCATGTCGACATCAATCCCTTCGGGGCGTTTTGAAACCTCTGACTCGTAGGCAGTTTTTGCGCGCTCGTGGGCATCGTCGAGAAGGGCGTCGAGCGAGATATCGCCGGCATCACCTTTCATCTTGCGGGTGCTTATTCCGGGTACGTGGCCGTACGGGATGTGGACGATCTTGTCTGCGAGTGGCGGATTGAGCTTCTCAAAGATCGCTTTGAGCTGCTTAAAGTGCAGCGTTTGCGGTGCCCCAACGACGTATAGAATGCGCTCAGGATGATAGGTGCGTTCTCGGTAATCGGCGGTGATCGCATCGCGAGTTTGGTACAGCGTTCGTCCGTCCTCGGTGAGGAGTCGAGCAAAGCCGAGGGGCTCGCCAAGGTCGACGCCAAGCGCTCCACGTGACTCAGTGAGAATACCGCTGGTGCGGAGCTTCGCAGTGAACTCATCATTGAACTGAATGTAGAAGGACTCTCCGTTCCAGGAGTCGAAGTGCATACCCATGCGCGCGTAGATCTGCTCGTAGTAGCTCTTGGAGACCTGCATGTTCCACTCCCAGAACTCGCGGGCCTCGGGGTCGCCCGCCTCCAGGCGCTTGAAGTAATCTCGGGCGATCTCGTTAACGTTGGGTTGATCGAGGCCCTTTCCTTGGTCCTGCTCTTTCCGGAGGACGTTTGCATCCACGTACCGCCCCACGAGGTCGTTCATGTTGTTTCCAGGCCGTCCCCAGATCTGACATCCGGCGTATACAAAGCCGAACTGAGTTCCCCAGTCTCCGAGGTGGTTAACGCCAACGACGTTGTAGCCCAGGTGTTTGAAGGTGTTGTAGAGACACCAGCCGATAATGGTCGTGCGCAGGTGGCCGACATGGAACGGCTTTGAGATGTTGGGGCCCGAAAAATCGATAACGATCGTGGCATCGCGCTTTCGGGTTCCATAGCACGCCCCAGATTCGAGGACATCGCTGGTAATTCGAGCGATTGAGGCCTCGCGGTCGTAAAAGAAGTTGAGGTATGGGCCCATCGCCTCAGCTTTGGCGAAGCCGGCAGGAAGGGTTACAAGGGAGTGAAGCTTCTTGGCACACTCTTGGGGTGGAGTGCCCCACTCCTTGGCAAGCAGGAAGCAGGGGAACGCGAGGTCGCCAAGCTTTGTATCCTTGGTGGGTCCGAGATTCTTCTCGATTACTTCCAGGGGGAGGTTTGAGGCGATGTGAAGCGCGTGAATCAACTGGTCTTTCATAGATCCGGGATAGTATGCAGAAAATGGCACTTTGGCAAAGGCGTTGAGGGAAAATTCAGAATCATGATCACGGCGAGCGAGCAGTTGTTTCGGCACTTTATGACTATCGATCGGCGCTTTGGTGATGCAGACTTGGCTCATGACGAGTGAGGGGCACAATGCCGATCTGCTTTCTGAGCCGCCTCGCTATGAAACCTTTTTGAGTGGGTAGTGTACCTTCGGAGGATTGTATGACGTGTATGTGGACATCGATGATGAAAACGGATTGTAATTGGGGCGCTACGTTGGCCCGTCTAACGGTGGGCTTGGTGATGCTCCCGCACGGGCTTCAGAAAACGGTTGGCGCGTTCGGTGGCTACGGATTCTCGGGAACTATGGGCTTTCTGACCTCTACTGTTGGTCTCCCGACGATAATTGCATTCCTCGTGATCATGGCTGAGTCAGTTGGAGCGCTCGCTTTGATCCTCGGGTTTATGAGTCGCTTTTGCGCAGCGAGTCTCGCCGTAGTTATGGTGGGAGCTGCCTTCATGGCGCACAGTGAGCACGGTTTGTTTATGAACTGGTCAGGGCAGCAAGCGGGTGAGGGGTTTGAGTATCACCTGCTTGTGATCGGAGCGTGTCTCTCGGTGGTAGTAACGGGTGGCGGAGCGCTCTCGATTGATGGCATGATGAGCCGCTTGAAGTCCGGCGCTACCCCTTCTTGTTGCGCGAAGTAATCGTAGCTCAACCTATCCAAGGGCGAGGGCCGACATCGGCAGCGGGAGCATTGCTCCATGCAGCACCGCATGTTCGGCCCCTTGCCCTACCAGGACCACGTTTGCATCGCTTGAAATTGAGGTACTGAGGCTAGCGGCTGCTCGGTGCGCTGCCACAAGGGCCTGGCTGGTCGCGAGGGGGCTTAGCCCAAGCAACTTCTCCGTCACTGGGTGGTTCAGGGTGTGCCGCACAAAGTCACTCAGCGGTTTATTCCCTGCAAAGTAAAGCTCTCGTGAAACGACCAGTGGGGTGAAGTCGCGTGCTACCTCCCAAAGAATTATCGATGTGGAGTGCGGTGCCGCGACGTCCTTGGGGCTGCGGTAGCTTCCGGTAACGACGAGCGCGATGCGGACATCAAATGTTTTCCGTCCGAAGATCTTCTGGTACTCCGCGTAGCGATGCGGACCTATCTGCGCCAACGTGTGTAAGAGCTGCGCATGGCTCAACCGCCGCCCCTTTTTCGCAGTCGCGCGGTGGAGATCTGAGAGCATGGCCCACGCGGGCTGCCAGGTGCCAGCATGAGCCGCATAGATGCCGGGGCCGACGTGCGCGAGTTTGGGCGCCGAGCCGGGGATAGCGCCCTCGCCGGC
>JBIIYC010000165.1:0-5912 GCA_044347025.1 Bdellovibrionota bacterium | reverse complement strand
GATCTGAGCGAAGTTCAGCCGCCTCCGAGCTTCCGCAACATCGTCAGATGCGTACCCGATCTTTTCGAGCTCATTTTGAAACTCAACGGCGTCACCAATGCGCCCCAATTCCTCGTTAATATCGCGTGCGAGCTCGAGAGCCTTGCGGGTGGGGGCTTCGTGAAGGATGAGCCCCAGATTATCACTCGCGGCGGTCTTGTTCCCAAGTTTTCGGTTGAGGTCCGCGGCGCGAAAGAGAACCTCCGCACTGGCGCGGCTACTTGCTCGAGTAGCATCGAGCACACGTAACGCTTCGCGCCGGTCGTGTAATGCTTCAAGACAGTGCGAAAGCTCGACGCGGGCGATAACGTTCTCCTCATCGCGGTGGATGATCTGCTCCCACAGATCTCGTGCAGCCGCCCAATCGCCACCGGCCATCAGGTTGCGAGCCTTCTCGAACGTTTTGTAGAAGTCCTGTCGTGCTCGCTCTGCGGCCTTGAGCTTCCGCTCGCGTAGGTAGCCCTTCAGTCCGAAGAAGAGCGCAACAACCGACGCTGCGATGCAACCGAGCGCAAACACACCGATGTAGATCACCCCGGCATAGGTGGTGAGTGTGAGGTTCGGGCCAAGCTTGATGGTGGCGTTGTCTGAATTGGTGAGGGTGATGTAGAGCGCAGCTCCCACCAGCAGCGCAAGCATAAGGAAGCGGTTGAATTGTCTGAGCATTTTCCTCCGGGGCGTTCTATCGAGGGACATCTTACACCGCTCATTTGCGGGGTGTACAGGGTATAGGAATAGGGTGTGTGCGACCGGGTGCCAGACATCCGACATGGTAGCCTGACCTGACCGGGATCATGGAGCCCTCGTCGCAGGGGGCAATCCTATTCAGCTGTGCCTGCAAGGTGGGCTACGATCCGAGTATGGGTGTGAAGCCAGCAAGCAACGATACGCAGGCGGAGATGTCGGGCGGAGCTCACGAGGAGCAGGAGAGACAGAAGGAGCTCGAAAGCTTTCAGATCCTCGATACCCCTCCCGAGGCTGAGTTTGATGATTTTACGCACCTCGCCTCTCAGATCTGTGGCACCCCGATTGCGTTAATCTCCTTGCTTGATCCGAATCGGCAATGGTTCAAGAGTCGGGTTGGAGTCGAAGTATCAGAGACACCCCGGTCGTTGGCCTTCTGCAACTACGCACTCTCGTGCAACGACGTATTTGAGGTTGCTGATGCGCAGCTCGATCCCCGTTTTCAAAAAAATCCCCTGGTAACAGGTGAGCCATGTATCCGCTTCTACGCGGGAGCGCCCCTTGAAACTTCGTCCGGGAACGTAATTGGTACCCTGTGTGTCATAGACAAAGTGCCTCGCACCCTAACGCGGGATCAGAAGTTGGCACTGCGAATGCTCAGTCGACAGGTGGTCGCTCGCTTGGAGTTGCGACGGGCCAACCTAATGCTGAAGTTGCAGGTTGCGTTTCAAGAGGCGATATTAACCAGTGCGGGTGCGGGTATCATTACAACCACATCAAACGGCATCATTACCCATTTTAATCCGCAGGCGGAGCGAATGCTCGGGTACTCAGCGCATGAGATGATTGGCCGTGAAACTCCAGAGGTATTTCACGATCGCCACGAGATAGAGGCGCGGGCTGCGCTGTTAACGGATCAGCTCAAACGGCCGATTGCACCGGGATTCGATGTCTTCGTGGAGAGAGCGAGGAGCAACGGGGGGCTCGTCGATACCGGCGAGTGGACCTATGTTCGCAAAGACGGCTCCCGCTTCCCAGTACTTCTCTCCGTGAGCGCGTTACGCGAGCGAAGTGGTCGGCTGATAGGATTTCTTGGAATCGCCCGAGATATCACCGAACGAAAGAAACTGGAAGCCGATCTCCAGACACAAGCAGCGATGATCAAACGGCAAAAAGATCTCCTCGCAGAGATTCGAGCGATTCAAGACCTCTTCATTACCAATCAGGGTGGAAAGGAATGTTTCGATCGCCTCCTGTTGTCGCTTTTACGGTATACGGAAGGTGAAACAGGGGCACTCTCCGATGTGCGACGCAATCCAGCGGGAGAGGCATCGCTCAAGCCGCAGTCGTGTATCCATATGCCTCGCCGAGAAGGTGCGCACTACGTTTCGGCTGCGGACGTAGAGTCCACAGCTGAATGCCCAGAGCTTCTACGAATCATGGAGAAGGTGCTTGCCACCGGCGCAGTTGTTGAAGACCAAAGAGCACAGTGCATGCTCGCTTCCCGGTACGAAGGATTGTCAAAATATGTGGTGGCGATCCCCATTTACAACCGAAAAGAGCTCGTGGGTGTTCTTGGTCTCGCCCGCGCTGTGGGTGCGTATCCGGTAGAGCTGCTGGAAGAGATTCAACCACTCATCACCACGTATGCAAATTTGATTCTGGCACGTCGTACATTCCTCTCTCGAAACGTGGCAGAGCAACGTGTAAAGGCACAGGATGTTCTGCTCACGCATAAGCAGACTCTTTTGCAAGAGGTTCACCATCGGGTGAAAAACAATCTCCAGATAATCTCTAGTTTGTTGAGTCTCCAGATCTCGCAAACGAAGAATTCGGACGTCGCCGAACAACTAAAAACGGCGCGTGCTCGAATCTCCGCTGTCGCAATGCTGCATGAAGTTCTGTATCGCTCCGATACAATGGAGTGTGTCGACCTTGCCCGTTTCTTAGGAGAGCTGCGTAACGGCATACGAGCTGCGTTTGGCCAGTCGGCATCTCATATCGCGGTTGAGGTAGATGCTCCGTCTGCCGTGGGGCTCACGCACGATCAGGCAGGGCCCTTGGCCCTTATCGTTAACGAGCTCGCGACGAATGCGATGAAACATGCATTTGTCGGACGTGATTCAGGCCGAGTGCGAATAAAGGCGGCAGTCCGACCGCAGACGAACCATGGCCCGCATCAGGATCTGTGCGTAGAGGTTGAAGATGATGGAAAAGGGTATGAAAACGAGCGTCTCACCGGACTCGGTGGAAAGATAGCCGATCGCCTCGCGGTTCAGCTTGGAGGAACCCTTCGTCGTCATCCACTCCCGCAAGGCACACGGTGGGAATTGACGGTGCCGTTGGGGGGTCGGGAGGAGCTGCACGAGACTTCGGCGACTCACTAGGGGCAGTCCTCGTAACCCCGCTTGCCTGGTGCTCCAGTCCTTGGCATGGTACGAGCCGAAGGTGCACCGGATGAAATCTCTATTCCATAATCTCCTCGTATCGGCCCCCAATATCCGTGGAGGGCTTTTTGTGGTCCGCCATGGAGTGGCTCATCGGGTTGATACCTCCGGTTCCACAGGCGTGGCTTGCAACGGTGAGGCAGTGTACCGGGCCATACAGCCGACGACATGTGTGATCTATGGAGCTACCCCTCGCGTCATAGCAGGCTGGGAGGGCGTGTTCGCTGATATTCACGACGTCGCCTCTATCGGTGGGGAGATCTACCTGGCGTGCACGGGGCGTAATGCTATTGTGAAGTTCTCCCCCACTATGGAAGTGCTGCAGGAGTGGCGACTTCCGGGGGAAGGGGATAGTTGCCACGTTAACTGCGTAGGAACCTGGAGAGATGCGATCGTCTACTCGTACTTCGGGGACTTTTCTGCCCATCGCGAATTCAAGGGTGCAACGTACGAACGGGGAATGGTGCGTGATCTGCTCTCAGGTGAAATCCTGGTGCGAGGGCTCTCTCAGCCGCACTCGCCGACTAGTTCCGGTGAGCATCTTCTGGTGGCAAATTCAGAGCTGCATGAAATTCGTGAATACAATACTCACGGGGAGCTCGTGCGTGCGAAGGCGTTGGGTGCGTTTACCCGTGGAATCCTCGTTCGTGGCGATGTCGTGTTTGTAGGGCTAAGCGTGGCACGGTGGGGGACCGGCCTTGATACTACTGAACAGTCGTCGCAAATCGTGGCGCTCGACCGAAGCTCCTGGGAGGAGCTTGGCCGACTCGCGGTTCCCTCAAACGAGATCTTCTCGATTGTGGAGTTCGAGGGCGGGATCGAATTCGCAGTTGTGTGAGAGTGACGCGAAACGGCGCGTAGGGGCTGTAAAACCACATCCAACAGTAGAATAAGCTTCACCGATGGATGCACCAGTTCGGCCTCGTGCAGTGAGCCAGCAGGCTGACACACGGATTAATCTCAATCCCCCTTACAGGCTTGGCGCTACCGCGGCGCGGAGGGCTGCGCCCGCCTTTTTCTCGTTGCCTTTTCGAGCGAGCTGTTTCTGGATGGACCGAAGCGTCTTCTGTTGTGGCGCTGATAGTGCCGATTCGCCAATCGATGAGGCGAGAAATATACGAATCGCCGATGCGGTCGCTCGAGCTACGGCGATCGTAACGGGCTTAGCTGCTTTGAGTGATTGAAGTTTCGCCCCTGCGCGATCGAGCAATTGAAATGATGGTAATAGTCGTCGCCTACTCGTCGCCGTGGTATCGCTCGTCTGACACAGGTCTCCTATTCCATCTCTATCATTATCCGTGTGGTCGGAATCGGCGAGAGCCGGGCAGGTGTCCGATAGAGATTCATCCAAGTAATAAGGAGGCGCTCTGTTAGATCCACATACCCCATCACCAGAACCGACTATCGATTCATAGCGACCATCGCTATCGGCGTCCGTGTACCGGTAGAGTCGATATGAAGCGGCAGAAGAGGGTGAGCAATCCTCCATGTTAGGGATGCCATCTCCGTCACCATCGGCGGTAGGTATCACGAGGTCGCTTGCCCCGTCTTGATCGAAGTCTTCTCCGCTTTCTCGCGTCGGGCAGCGAGGAGCGGCGATAAAGCTTGATGGGAAAAGCTGAGCCGAGAAGCCTCGGCAATCTGTGACCGAAGGGGTGCGCCTCTCTGCCGACACGGTGCACGGATCGACGATAAAACAACCCTTCGTCCTCCCGACAGGAATTGCTGTGCTGCTTAGAGTTAGTGCAACAGTATCGGACGTGTGCCAGTTCTGCGTAATATGGACGTTGTTATTCTCATCGACAAACATGGCTCCATCAGCCAGTGTCGCCATCAACGAGGTCGTTCGCCCCGCGCCGAAGGATCGGTGAATAGTGGCGCCTCGAACATAGGCACGACTGCGAGAGGATGGGGCCGAGGGAAATTCTTGACGGTACGAGATAATGTAGACACTCCCATCTTTGAGCGGAATCCTGATCGCGCGTCGTAGTGAGGCGGTGGTGTTTCTTTCGAGTGCAAAGATGTTCCGGTTTGCCGACGAGCCACGTGTAATCGTTTCGATCTCTCCGCGTAAGAACCAAGAGAGTTCGGCGATATTCGCTGCGGAGAAAACGGGCGTATTTTCCTGAAACGCGGACATCGGCGACGACACGTCCCCGTACTGGCGTAGGCTGCCTGGCTGGTCTCTTCGACCGCTGTGAAAGAGTCCAAGATTGTGTCCGAGCTCGTGTACGAACGAGGAAACTTCAAGGCCAAAGAGCCAGGTCGTATCGCCCAAAATCTCGCCGATGCCCGTAACGGAGCACGATAGCTTTGCGCGCGGAGGGAAAACGAATACGGTGTGATCGAAGCGTTTTCGTTTGTAGCCATCCGATGCTGCGATAGTCCGCGCATCATCGGACCACTTTGTGTATCGAGTCGTGCATCGCTCTCCGGCTGTGCGGTTGACTAGGTAGGGGCCGAAAATAGCAGGTGTGCCGTTTGAACGGACTCCGAGAGCTGGTTGGAATTGATTGCGGGAGCTATGCGTAAATATCTCAAATGTGGAGAGAGGGTTTCCGGGTTGGCGAGTCGTCAGCATGGCGGTGACATCCGAAGTAGTATAGGGGCTCGGGACACCGGGGAACTCGACTAGAATTACAGCGATCTTTTTTTGCGGATCGCTGTTTGGCGATACCGGAAAATCTGAGGCCTTGACCGGGAGGCACGGTTCGTCATGGGCTTGTGCTATGACGGGCGTGG
>JBIIYC010000188.1:0-4956 GCA_044347025.1 Bdellovibrionota bacterium | reverse complement strand
GTGGCCAGCAGGGCGCAGCACAGACCTAGCGCGGCAAGCCAGCGACTCAAGAAGCCCGTTGATGTCCGTAGCCTTTCGTCCACGGTATATTCCTACGAGATGTCAATGTTGTTGACATCGATCGAGAGCTTCGAGCCCCCGCCGTTGCCATCTCCTGGATCCTGTCCGGCATCGATCGAGAGCGTCAATCGGAGGCCAAGTTTTACCGATCGATCCCTGGGGATTCCCTTGATAGTTACTGCGCCGGTATGGTTCTTGTACTGAATGCGCAAAGTGATGGACCCAGTATCCGTTTTTGCTACCATGACAAATCGGCCTGATGTATCGCTGGTCTGACGTACGTGGGTTCCAGCGATCGATACAACTGCTGCACTAACTGGTTTGCTTGAACGAGATAGGATGGAGCCTCTAATATCTTGAGTCACATCGTCCGAGGAGCCGGGTGAATCAGTGCTCTCCATTTCGACTGAAGCAAGGGATACGATTCCAGATACGGAATCAACAACTACCTCTATTGTGATAGAGGTAGTTGTGTCCGGTACATTCGGTACCGTGATCGTTCCGGAGGTCCCCTGCGCCGTAACATCTAAAGAGACCGCCCCATCGGTTCGTTGAGCATTGAGTACAAACGCACCGGCGCTATCCGTAGAAGTAGATGTACCGCTCACGATATCACTGACGAGTGCCTCAGAGATTGGGGTTCCATTAGGCGAACGCACGCCTCCCGTGACGCGCAAGCCTGAAGCATCTCCGCTGCCGGTTGTTCCACCACCGCATCCGGATAGAAGCGTGCCGACGACCATGAAAAGTGAGATGAGAATTCGCGCGAGATGCTTCATACTTCGTCTCGTTCCTTCGGGGCAACCAAGCTAAACGCCGTTACCACAACACGTACGCCCGGCCCCTTAAAATTGGGATCGGGTGTGACATCCTGATCATGCTTCGCCATCTCGGCTCGTGCGCGCAGATGAAACTCATGACCCTCGCGCAAGAACCACCGCTTCAACTCAGGGATCCCCTCGGGTCGAATGCGATCGTACTCCGTCCTCAGGTGCAGGTGCGGAGGGTCCTCATGTAGCAGTGCGTTGTCCTCAACCGCTACCGTAAGGTCCTCCAAGTCATTTGAAAGAATCGAAAAGATCGCATTCGGGTCGCCTTTGGGGATGTAGTTATGCACCACAAGGGATACTCCGTTTGGAGTTTCCTTGGCCGCCTTCACCCTTAGTAGTTCGGCTAAAACTGCGGCGGGGTTAAGGTCCTTGCTTACTTTGCCGACTAACGTAGTGAATTCGCTATCGCGGGTGCCGTGGGTAAGAACCCGGGGGGCTTTATGTGCGGTTAGAAAATCTGGGTCGGATTGCCACGTTGAGAGAACGCGGTGGATCAGGCTCTTTGATGTATCAAGGTCAGAGGCGGTGGTGAGGACACGTTCAACTTCTCGGCGATTAAAGCCCGTAATTGCGCTTAAACGGCTAACTGTAGCCTTCTCCTTGCGTTGCGAAACGGCATCGGACGCCTCGCGTATGAACTCACGCTTGAGCGCCTCAATAAGCTCTTGGGCCGTAATGCCATGGCGCAGGCAAAACCTCACCGCGGGGCGGATAACGTGGCGAGTGAGGGTTTTGAAAGGGCTCGTCATAAATTGTGCGCGTAGCACTATAATTATACTGGATTTTTCAAGTTTTGGGCAAGAGATCTTGATAACATGCGGATAATACATGATTAAAAAATGCTGAAGCATTTGATTACCAGAGGTGGATCCTATATACATAAATTGTGCAGACTGCACAATGCGCAAAGCTTGAGGGTTGTATATGAGTGATCGCATCCTTTCTCTTCTCGTTCTGTTCTTCACGAGCACGGCTGTCTATGCCCAGGAAATGACCTTTGAGTCGGTACCACTTCCCGTGAATGATTCCGAGGTGGTCCAATCGATTGGAGAGCAACTTGCAGCGGGAGAAAGGAAGCTCTTTCTGATCACGTATGTTTCCCGCGCCGATAGATCTGCCACGAGAACCTCGTTGGTGGGCGTGAAGGGAAAGGATGTGCAGGTGTTGCTCGATCCGTACCGGGACGCGCGGCCCCCGTACGCCACCAATATAAAGTTTCATCAATACGGCGATAAGGTAGTCGTAAGTGTCGAAAACGTTGGCGCCGGGGGCGACTCGATCTGGGTTACTGATGGAACTACCGCGGGCACTCATGAGATTAGTAATCAGGATCCGGGCGCGTCTCCCTTTCTGATTCAGGACGCGCTCGTTGCGGTAGGGCAGGATAATTCGATCACCCTTGTTAATCTCACTACCGGAGTAGCCCACCAGCTCGCGGGAGCGGCCGCGGGCAGTTCTAGTGGTCGGCCAGTCTCACTACTACCAGATGGTCGAGGGCTTATCTCGGTCGCTGGAACGCTGTACGTCACTGATGGGACGATCGCGGGTAGTCAGGTGCTTCTCACCGGAGTCTCTGAGAGTGGTAGCTCGATGTACATCAGCGCGGATCTACAGGGTGAGACCTCGCCGCTCCGGGTCATGCCGCTCGCTACGACTACGAATGGAAGCCGACTTGTTGTATCAGATGGTACGGTGGCAGGAACCCACCTGGTGTCAACCGACCTGCTTTCAGGCGACTGCAATGGTGGAGACTATGGTCGTCAGCTGGGCTCGCGCCTCATTTATACATGGTGCTCGCCTGAACACGGGTCGGAGTTGTGGGCGCTCGATCTTGAGACCTTACAAGCGAGCGAGTTGAAGGACATCAGCCCGGGTGCCGCCAGCTCTGGGATTGAGTTCGGTTTTCGGTCTCGGGTGGATAACCACCTCTTTTTCATGGCGGATGATGGAGCGCACGGTCGCGAGTTGTGGGTAACGGATGGCACGCCCGACGGTACTCGCATTACCAGAGACATCGCGCCCAATGCGGCATCATCAGTGGGGACGTTCTTCAGTGAAATCGGTCTTCTGCCCGCGGCCGGACCGTATTTTGTTTTCATCGCCAGTCCCACCGGAGTTAATCCAGGTAGTCCCGTTGGCAATAACGAGGAGCTGTGGGTAAGCGATGGAACGGAGGCGGGAACCTTCAGAGTATCTTCGAGTCGTCCAGCTGAGTTCTCCCTCGCCTCAAGTGAGCAGGGAGTTCTTCTCTACCCTTCTTTTGAATCGTTCGGGATAACCTTCCCGGGAGAGACTGGCATCTCAGCGTGGCAACAGGGAGTTTTCATCAAAGTGTTCGATCCCGTCCTTGGTCCTCCTGCAAGCTCATTTCTCGTAACGCGAGCGGGCACGGGAGAGATCCTTCGCCCAACCGGACCCGTCATGGGCGCAGGCGACTATTACTACATGACCGGTCCTGTTACTAACGTTGGTGTATCAGAGCTCTTGGTTGGATCGAAGGTCTTGTGCCCAGGCGCTGACTTTAAGCTTACGGCGGGGCAGTGTGGGTGCGGTGTGGAGGAAGTTCCCGCGGATAGCTCGGGCACTATCGCGTCGACTCCGCAGGAGTCCGATGGTTCCGCGGTATGTCTTACTCCGATCGGTCCGATCTTTGTTCCTAAGGAGATCTCCGGCACGGTAACCGGTGATCTAACACAGACTTCAGGGCGACCAGACTCAATACAGATTACGCTACCATCGAGCGTTATCAATGCGCTGCAAACGGTGGTGACAGCTCCGCAGCAGGTTCGTACGCAGGAAGCGGCGATAAAGATCCTGAGAACCAAGGTAAAGCGCGCCACCGTGCAGCATCAACTTAAGCTCATTCTCGTTGATGGTGCAAAGAAGACCGTCAAGAGCCTCACCCTTCGCAAAGGGAAGTCCGGGCGCTTCAAAGTCAAGCTAGGACGGCGCCTGCAAAAGAGACAGAAGATCGCCTTTCAGTATGCGGTTGCCGTAACGAAGCAATCGAGTGCGTATATTCAGACGCCTTATGTAAAAGCAGGGGCGGTGAAGGTGCGAAAGAAGAGGTGATTGAGCCTGCTGAGAGGGTAAGGTTTTGAAACGCTCAGTCTAGTAATGGAGATATATATGAAGATCGTAAAGAAGATAGTGCTTGGTATAGCCGTAGTTTTAAGCGCAGCTGTGAATTCAGCTCACGCCCTCGATGCGAAGAGCTTTAAAGGAAATTATTTCGTAACTATGGAGCCCCTCGCCGGAACGCTCTATCGAGCGGATGCTGGATTGGTCAACCCGCCGAAGGTAGCGATATCTAAGACGGGAAAGATATCGGGCACGTGGATCACGGTTGTTGATGCCACGCCGACTGGCACCGTGAAGGTTACGGGAACCATCTCTAAGATCAGCAAGACTAAGTTCGGCCAGAGAGCGACCTTCTCATTTAAATTGAAGAATGGGGTCTCAGTCAAAGGCAGTCTTGTATTCACAAAACCCAATAGCGCAACCTTCACAGGAAAGGCAAAAGCACCGAGTGGTGAAAGTGTGTCGGCTGTAGGAGTTCGAACTCTCTTTTAAGGGTCTGTGCGGCGCCCGGAGAGGCGCCGCGCCGTTTTTGTAAGTATTAGGGTGAAGGGAGTCGACGATGATCCAGAAACTGACCAATACCACGAGAACTCTGTCGCTAGCACTTGTCGGCCTACTCGTGTGGTGCTTCGCGTCCGTCCGGCCAAGTGTGGCACAGGATGTGGCGTTTTACCCCGATCTTAGAAACGAAACGAAGATTGTCGAGCGTGAGGGTAGCATTCGGGGTTTTGAAGTTGCGACATTTGGTGATGGCGTTCTTTTTCTCACTGAAACAGAGCTTGTTTTCGCCAACTGGGATAGTGTGACCTTGCTTAAGAGCGGGTTGAGCACCCCCAAGCACCTTTTTGTAAAAGGAGATCGTTACTACTTTGCAGAGGGCTCCAAATTGTATCGTGGTATCGGTTTTGCTCCGCCCTCTGTGGTCCTTACGCATACGACTCAGATCGACGAAATATTCTATGGAGATGCGCAACACAAGGAGCTC
>JBIIYC010000247.1:0-3375 GCA_044347025.1 Bdellovibrionota bacterium | reverse complement strand
ACGGAGCCATCAGAGACTCAACCATTGGAAAATCAGCGTGAAGATCTGCGATCTTCTTGCAGCAACCGATTGACTGTAAGGGCGGAGCAACACGATCCGAAACGTATGTCTTTCTACCAGCCCCGTTGTTCTTGCACTCCGTTCCTGTGATTACCTCTGTGAACGATCCGTCAGGTAGCTGCACCGTAAATGAATAAACGTTTCGAATCGCTCCGAAGCCTGCTCCGATGTAATCACGACTCTTCTTGGTATTCACTAACGTGACGGCGCTTGGGTAACCCTTGGCATTCCGGACCATCTCCCAAACTGCTGCATCTGGAAATGTCCTCCAATCCGCAGAGCTATCCGTTACCTGCCGCAGTTTAAGCTCAGGGATCGGCATCTCGTTCGCTGCCAGATTAAGATTTCCAAATTGAGTAAGGTATGGCGCCATCAGCGCCTCAGCCGAGGGTTGGATCGGATGATACTCGACCGGTTGACAGATCGGGCTACTGCTCGGAGTCGGAGTTAGCGTGTATGTAGGAGTAAGGGAGATCTCCTCTCCGCGTTCTGCCTCCATTTGTGCAAAAGCCCCGGCTGCAAAGGCCCCTAGCACCCACATTACAAGAAGAATGTTTCGCATGATTAACGTACCATCCTCTCTACTTACGCTCGTGGAATATCCCGTTGAGAGACATACCTCGGCGTTTATGGGAGAACGCTCAATAAATGGGCGCCTTTTAGTTAGGCTTTGCGACGAGCGCCTAAAATCCCTGGCACTTGCATAATGCTAGGTCCACAGGTCACTCTGCGCCAGAAGAGAGCAACCGGCCCAACTCCTATGAATAGTAAGATCAATTCACTTTTTGCAAGTAGTTGAATCGTCGTAGCCGGCCGGATCATGAGGTCCAAGTTAACGTCAGACAGGGATGAGGTAAGGGTCGAAATGCGAGGTGTATGCCTTCTCGACCTTTGGAAACGCAAACTTTATCAACAAAGATTTTGGCGTCTCAGCATCCGACGCTCAAACATCTGGGTTGGAAGAAACCGATCTGAGTGGGGGCTATCGTTCAACGGGTATTCAGGGTGTTTACCGACATATTTTCAACGAGCACGTACAACTTATAGCCAGTTCTGGGGTTGAATTTTACAGCAGCGCGATAAGTGATAGTCCGATAGCCAGACAAGAACCGGAGCGAATGCGGGAGATAGGGTATCGAGACCAGCAGTACCTCCGCGCGATTGAGGAGTGCAACCACAAAGCTCTCTTCGATCATATCGCGGAAGACCAAGACGCTCGAAGGGTGTGCGGCTTCCCAACGATGTATCTCGTACTCGATGTATTGAATCGGTTGGGCGGCGAAACCGACGTTGATGTCGTCGCCTATGATCAGGCGGTAGATTATCCGAGCGATTGCGCGGTTACCTTTGCGGGGGTGCGATGTATCACGGTCCCGGTTCACAAACCGCCACCATCTCGTAGCCTGTGCCATAAGCATGAAAATGGGGTGGTTCCGATAATGACCGCTGTAAGACACTAGATTTCTTACGATAAAAGCCATTTTCAGGTCGCGGCTTGGTAATAAAGTCTTTTCCTTGTTTCGCCGATATGACTCTTTGGAACCACTCATGGCGAATGTCGAATCACCTAAATCGGGGGACGGGCAACCGGTCTCCCCAAAGATACAGAGATCCGAGATCGAGTCGATACTATCGAGCTACACGCACGATGAGCAGCGCATCATCCTGCACAACTTGGAGACCCTCTCGGCAACCGCGCAGTACATCGGCCAAGATTTTGAGATGAAGGTGCTGCTCAATAAGCCAGGCGCTGGATGGCACTGGAACTTTGAGCGGAACGAGGTGCGGGTTGATCCGGAAACGATGCTCAGGTCTCCGATCGAGGTTTCAAAAGCGATCTACTGTCATGAGGGTTTGCATCGTCGTGTCACACCGAAAGATGGTGTGCCAGCCACTGAGTGGCGGGAGCCTGCGCTGCCGTTTCTTGTAAACAGTATCGAAGATCCCCGCATTGAGAACTTTGGGGGTGACGCGTATCCAGCGTACCGCCCCCTTCGGGACGCCTCGTATCGTCAACACACCGCGGAGGCGAGCGAGGAGGCGACTGCAAAACTCGGGCGAGTTCCGCGGCATGTACAAGCTGGATTAGAGATCATTCATCAGTGGTTTCGTGAAGCCGAGGGTAAGCCTTTCGAGGTTCCCGATACCCTTGACCCCTCCGTTAAAGCCTTTGTAGAGAAGGCGCTGCCACACGCGCAGGACGCGTGGTTCCGGTATCCGACCCGCACAGAGGTGGATTGGCAGCCAGAGAAGATCGCCCTCTATTTCACAGACGCATATCGGACTATCCGTGAGAAGATCTGGCCTGAGTTCAAGAAACTCTACGAACAGGACCAACAGGATCAACTCCTCGATGAGGCGATGCGTGGGCTTCAAGGTGAGGGGGCGGGTGGCGCTGCGGGCAGTGGCCAGAAGAGCCGGGATCAATCGAACGAACCTCTCACCGAGCAGGAGGTACGAGATCTGCTCAAGGCGGCAAAGGAGGGCAAGCTCCAGGTAGCCGAGGGCGAACCCGGAACCGCGCGTCCCCTTGACGCCTCAAAGCTTCCCCCCGATCTTCAACAAGAGGTCTCCGACTTTGTAAAAGGCTTATCAAACGAGACGAAGGAGGCGCTTACAACGCGGGGTAACGCGCGGCTCAAGGACGCTTCCGACGCGGCTTCATCAGCGCTTGAGGGGAAAGCCCAACACGATAGGGGCTTGTCATCAAACGCCCCTACTTCAGACCCCAAGGGCGAGCCAGCTAAAGATTCTGCACAGTCTGGGGTGAACAACGACTTTTCCGGAATAGACCTAAGCGAGCTCCGTCGGCACGTAACGATTCCGCCTGAGGAGACCGCTAAGATTCGCGATGAGTTTCAGCACCTCATCAATCAAGATCTCGGGCTCTATCACAATACCGTTCGCGAGATCGCTCCGACTATTAATCAACTTGAGAACGACCTAAGAGCTATCTTTCAGAAGCGGCGCCAGAGCCATAGGGAGAGCGGTCGGCGTTCGGGCCCGAGCCTCAATGTGAACCGATTTATCCGAGAGCGAGCGGCGGGGAAGGCCGCTGTCGAAACCAGAGCATTTGAAGCAAAGACCCGTCCTCTTGAAAAAGACTATGCAGTCCTCATCTTAGTTGATGTCTCTGGTTCAATGCGGGACAAGATTCACCACGCCTTTGCGGCTACCGTTGCATGCACCGAGGCGTTTAGTCGACTAAAGATCAATCACGCTATTCTCGGGTTTAATGACAACCTCTACAAGTATAAGACATTCAGCGAAGATACCGAACCAGCAAAGCTTGGAACCATTGAAAACGATGTGAAT
>JBIIYC010000246.1:0-3377 GCA_044347025.1 Bdellovibrionota bacterium | reverse complement strand
CGGTGCGCAGTTGGGCGGAGAGCAGTCGGGGCACACGATCTTCTCGGATATCTCCACGACTGGTGACGGCTTGCTGACGGCGCTGATGGTTATGTCTATTATGGAGCGCCAAGGGAAACCGCTGTCTGAGCTTGCCGCAGCGTGCGTTACCTTTCCGCAGAAGTTGATCAATGTGAAGGTAACGACCAAACCACCGCTTGAATCGATCCCCGCACTCGTCAAGGCAATCGCCCAGAAAGAGGCCGACATGGGAGCGACTGGGCGCGTGTTGGTCCGGTATTCTGGAACGGAGAATAAGGTCCGAGTCATGGTTGAGTGCGAGGATGAAGTCGCCTGTTCGAGGCACGCTGAGGAATTAGCTGGAATTCTCGAAAACGAGTTAGGTGCGGCGTGATACCTTCGTCCCGAGGAAGCTTCGGTGATCTCCAGGTAGAAAATAGCCACGCCCTCCGGTGGTGTCTTCCATCGGCCGCGGAAATGGCTGCGCTCGATAGGGCAACGATTGACCGTGGGGTGTCGTCGCTGGAGTTAATGGAGCGCGCGGGAAGCGCGATAGCTGAGCGTATTCTCGTCGAGTATCCGACTGCCAAAAAATGCCTCGTCTTGTGTGGTCCCGGAAACAACGGTGGTGATGGACTTGTTATCGCGCGCGTCCTTCGTACCCATGGTCGAACTGTAGAGGTTGTAGTCGTATCTGCAGCGCGTTATTCCCCGGAGTGTGTCGAGCAGATGCGTCGATGCGGGCACCTGCTCGTGCACGGCACGCCATCGCCGGCAACGGAGCTTGCGGGGAGCTCGTTTAGGATCGTCTCAAGCGAAGATGTGCGCTCCTACCTGGCGAGTAGCGATCTGATTGTTGATGCGTTGTTGGGCACTGGCCAACGGGACGCGCCTCGTGATGGTATCGCCAGCATGGTTTCCATGATGTGCGGGCTTCGAGAAACTGGGGCAGCTCGCGTCGTGTCGGTAGACATTCCGACCGGTGTGTGTGCCGATTCGGGAATGGTCTTTGAGCCGCACGTACTAGCCGATCGCACCTACTGTATCGAATTCATCAAACGTGGTCTGTTGCAGTTTCCGGCTCGTTCGGCGTGTGGCTCCATCGTGGCGATGCCGATCGGTATCAGCGCGCATGTTGAGCCGGAATTTATGGCGGTCGAGGGCGAGGGGGTACCGACACTTCCTGCCCGAGCCCCAGATGCGCACAAGGGGCACCTTGGTCGAATTCTCGTGATTGGGGGATCGGCAAGGATGCCGGGCGCGGCTGTGTTGTCGGCGCTTGGCGCTCTCAGGGCCGGCGCCGGGATCGTATCTCGGGTGGTCAAGCGCCCGTGGGGGCTCGCTCCCGCGCTGCCGGAGTGCATGTTCGAGTTGATCGATGGGGATGATGATTTTTTCGTAGGTGCTGATGTTCCAGCGGTGGTCGAGATAGCTCGGCGGTTTGATGTGCTTGTTGTAGGGCCAGGCATGGGAACCGCTCCGGAGACAGGTGCGTTTCTCAAGGATTTAGTCGGAAGGCTTCGGGGCCTTGAGACGCCCGTTGTTCTTGACGCTGATGCGCTCAATAGTATCGCCGAACAGGGAATCGATATCACGGGTGTTTCAGCGATCGTAACACCACACCCCGGAGAGGCTGGTCGGCTCCTGCAACAAGCAGTGCAGGACGTTCAGTCGGATCGGTATAGCGCCGCTCGAGCACTGTGGCAACGATTAGGCGTAGTTGTCGTAATGAAGGGGGCTGGTACGATCGTGTATGGAGAGGGCAGAGGTCGAGTTGTTGCTCGTGGTACGCCGTACCTGGCAACTCCTGGGAGCGGAGATGTGCTGACAGGGGTAATCGCTGCGTGTTGCGCTCGGGTCCCGTCTCTTTTGGATGCAGCGACGCTCGGAGTATGGCTGCATGCTACCGCGGGAATCCGCGCTGCGGAGGAACGCCCAGGGCCTCTCTTAGCGAGTGAGATCGCTCTCGCGGTCGCGCCAGTTGTCGGTGTTGTGGAGGGGCGATGAAGTTTCGAGTGAACTCTGAGGATGATACCGAGCGCCTGGCGCAGGCTTTCGCCCACGCCGTTCGTGGTGGGGATGCTATTGGACTGTGCGGTGACCTCGGAGCAGGAAAGACAACCTTCGTGCGATATCTGGTCGTCGCGTTGGGGGGCTGCTCTCGAGATGTATCCTCCCCATCGTATACCCTTGAGCATGAGTATGAAGTCCCCGATGGAGGAGTGATCGACCACTGGGATCTCTATCGAATATCTGACCTCCCCGACGAGCTGGCAGAGCCTCCAGGGGCATCGGTCGTTCGGCTTATTGAGTGGCCCGATCGGTGCGCCGGATTGACGCCGTCTTTAGATCTCTTGATTCACTTCGAGGTTTCTGAAAGTGGAGAAAGGCTCGTTACTATACAAGGCCCACGAGCGTCTGCGGCGAATGCTGTCGTGAAAAGCCGGTACGGAGCAAACGGCTCCGCGTAGAGCGGGATGCTATCTTCGAGTTTCGCGGTTTGGAGTTGTTTTGCCTCGCGCCGTCAAAGCTCTCGAAACACTCTCGACGTGCACATCAGTGCTAGGCGATTAAGCCCGATTCTTCAACGTAGGCCTTTGCCTCTTCGATAGCGTCTTGCATTCCCTCCGAAAATTGCGAGAACGGGTTCAGATCGGCATCGTGCGCGCGTCCCTCGTCCTCAAGACGCGAGATCATTCGATGTAAGAGGTCGACCGTGTCTCGCTGCCAAAATGTGAGCAGGCGAAGCTCTGGCGCATTATCCGGTCTTGGAATTGAGGGAATGGAAACGTCAAAACCGCAGAGGAATCGACCAAGAGCTGCCGCCGACTCAAAATCCTTCTCGGCCAGGAGTTGATTGAGCTCACCACGAACGATTTCAAGGTCATCGCAGATGCGGAGAAGGCGGGACCAGGAGTGATCGTTGAATACCCCAGGTGCCTCGGCTGAATGCTCCTCAATTCGAAGTATTATCTCAATTAACGTCCGTAGCTTCTCGTGAAACTTTGCGCTGGTATCGATGCTGACGATCTCGGCCTTAGATAAACCCGCGAAGGCGGCCATCGTTGAGACCTTTCGGAGTATCGTTCTCAGACCGAGCGTAACGGAGTATGCGGCTACCAGGGCGCATAGCCCGAGACTAAAGATAAAGATCGGTGAGGCTGCGAGTTGGCTAACGTTCATGAAACTTACCCGTCTTTTAGCATTCTTGAGGTAACGGACGGTATCCTAGTTTTTGTGGCTTTTCGAATCGACAAGACGTCGAAGAGTGACTTGCTGACGCCGGTACTGCATCGCCTTTACTGCTGGGAATCCGAGGTAGTCCCCCGGTTCTTCGAGGCTTGTTAGGACCGCACCGTGTCCGCCGACGCGCACAC
>JBIIYC010000245.1:0-3380 GCA_044347025.1 Bdellovibrionota bacterium | reverse complement strand
CCCATCAGTTGTTACCTCACGAAGGCCTACGATCGCAGAGGGCTTATCGGATGTCTTGGTCACCAAGAGCGCTGCGTCATGGAACACGGCTGCCGATACCAGGTGATCCGATGTTCCGAAGCGAGTGCGGTATCGCCTTATGAACTCCTCAGACAACCTCGGCGCGGTAAACCACACTCCGTCAAAAGCACCATCCGATGCTTCGATATCAGCCGAAGATTCTATGAAATTGCATCCGAAGAGCGGGATCGTTATCCGCAATGCGCGTAGCTGCTTGGCGAAACGGCCGTTGAGTCCCGCTGATAGACACACCCCGATGGCGTCAAAACCACCCTTGCTCGCCTTCACGATTAAGGACTGAAAGCTATCGGGCGCGGTAGAAAAATCATCCCAGGAGCTTCCGGTAAAGTCCTCTCTCAGAGAACTTGCCCATGCGGCGGTGTATGTGTGCGTGGAGGTAAACAAGGCGAGCTTCCGGTATCCGCGCTGCCTGATCGCCTCACTCATGAAGGAGAAGTCCTTTGCGTTTGATGTCCACAATCGCAGTCCGAACGGGTTGTTTGCGAACGCGTTATCACCCGAGGCCCAGGCGAGGATTGGAATCTTCCGTCTCTCCGCTATTGGTGCAACTGCTTGTGCAGTAACGGTATCACCGACTAGCACCGCAGCGATCCGATCAATATCGAGTAGCTTTCGAAATGCGGAGACAGTTCGCGCGGGGAGAAACCCATCATCTTCATAGATAAAACGTGCCTTCGCTCCAACATCGGCCATCTCAATGCCACGTCGATAGGCTTGCCCGTACGAGCCCCACTCCCCAGAGTAGCTAGCCAGCACACCGACCGGGGTTTGTGCATGCACCGTTGTGATACATGTAATGGCGATCAAGAAGGCAGAAACAACGAGAAAAAAAGTGCTCTTCATATGAGACCTCCACACCCTGCGTGCCGAGGGAATCGGTGCGGATCCTCCATACAATCCCGGCGAACTACAGATCACTCACCACCTCAACCACATTCTCCAGAATAACGTCCCCTTCCCCAAACGTGAATGACCCGCGCACCCTCTTGCCATCGAGCACCTGTGGTAACCAAAAGATATCGTCGGGCCACATCTCTGCAAACGGGATCGTGTCAACTGCGTACCAGGCTGGGCGCATCTCCTCACTCTCTGATGGCTCGCCCTTCCACTCCTGGCAGGTATACACGTGCACATATTGATTCAAGCCTTGGTTGGACGGAAAGATGAACGTGAGCTCTGCAACTTTCTCAAGATGCTCTAGCACCACTCCTATCTCCTCGTGGGCTTCGCGTCGCGCCGCATCCTCAACTCCCTCGCCCACCTCAACTTTTCCGCCCACGCCGTTCCATCGGCCAGCTCCGAATCCACGCTTCTTCATGGCGAGGCAAACTTCAGAAACGCCACTACCAGATCGCTTTAGCAAAAACACCAAGGTGTATGGTTTCATTGCATTCACTCCCTACGTTTTCCGTTTCACGACGGGATGAGCCCCCTCGACAGTCGTGGTATGTTCTTAGATAGCACACGAGACGTGACGAGTCTTGCTCGCATTCTGCATTCTTATCATCCCCCAAAAACTAAAGGACCGATGCCGTGCTACGAGCCTCTACCGAAAGAATCCCCAATCGCCCAGTGCTTATACTGCCTCCCGGAATTTCGTCGGCTTACTTTGTCATACCACGAGCCCGGTCAGCTGCTTGGCGAGATCCGCGATAGCATTCGACGACACATGTGCAAGCGATGGAATACGCCCCAATACCGGCACCTTGGATAGCGCCGTGATGATACGCTCGGTCTCGGGAAGCGTCTCATCGCCATTAAACACTATTCCTGCCATCTGAATTCCATGAGCCTTGAGAACTTCGCAACTTAAGAGGGTATGATTGATACTACCGAGGTAATGTCGTGAAACCAGCACCACTGGGAGCGAGAGCTTCGCAATCAGGTCGAGATTCGTTTCTCTATCATTAATCGGAACCAGAATTCCTCCGGCAAGTTCAACAACCAGGGGTCTCTCTGTTTTCGGGGGCACCAACGCTGCAAGCGAAACCTCTGTGTCTTCGAGACGCGCGGCAGCATGAGGAGAGAGACTTTTTCGGAACGAGTATGTCGAGGGATGTACTCGATGTACTCCGTCTGTAAGAAGACTCTCTACCGTCACCGCATCAGCCGGCATATCATCCGTTCCACTTTGAATCGGCTTCCAGTACTCGGCGCCCAACGCTTCACAAAGTACCGCCGAGACAACAGTCTTTCCAACGTCGGTACCGATTCCAGCAACAATAAGTCCCCTCATGTTCTTTACCTCATGAATGTAGGAACGCTCTATGCTTTCAGCAGGAGATCTGTAATTGCTTTGATTCTATCTCGCAGCTCAGCAGCACGTTCATACTCCCTGCGCGCTGCAGCATCGAACATCTCTTTCTTAAGCGATTCGACAAGTTTCTGCTGTGCCTTCGGATCGTGCGGGAGATCCTCCCCGTATCGCTGCTGGACCTCAGCAACTGCAGTTTCAGTGGCATCTCCTAACGATCGCTGTTCGCCGCGTTTTGCCGACTGCGGCACGATCCCATGCTCCTTGTTGAATGCCGCTTGAATTGCTCGGCGTCGCTCCGTCTCAGCAATCGCTGCCTGCATCGACTTCGTCATCTGATCGGCATAGAGGATGACACGTCCGTGTATATTTCGTGCAGCCCGCCCCATAATCTGAATGAGCGATCGTGTCGAGCGGAGAAATCCCTCCTTGTCAGCATCGAGGATAGCCACGAGACTTACCTCCACAAGGTCTAACCCCTCTCGTAGAAGATTGATGCCTATCAACACATCAAAGTCACCACGACGAAGACCGCGTAGGATTTCGACCCGCTCAATCGTCGTAATATCCGAGTGCAAGTAGCGCGCTTTTACTCCTATCTCGCGCAGGTAGGCCGAGAGATCCTCGGCCATCTTTTTGGTGAGTGTAATCGCCAGGACTCGCTCGCCTGCGTCAACACATCGCTGAATCTCGACCAAGAGGTCGTCGATCTGATGGGTCGCTGGCTTGATAGTCACTGGTGGATCCAATAGTCCCGTAGGACGATTGACCTGCTCAATTACTACTCCCTCGCTCTTTTCGAGCTCCACATCCGCAGGCGTAGCGGAAACAAATATCGTCTGCCCGGTGCGCTCCCAAAACTCTTCAAGATTGAGAGGCCGATTATCAAGCGCCGATGGAAGCCGAAAACCAAATTCTACAAGGGTCTGTTTTCGAGCTCGGTCACCCCGATACATCCCTCCGAGCTGTGAGATCGTCACGTGGCTCTCGTCTACTACCAGTAGAAAATCTCTGGGAAAGTAATCAAGTAAGGTGGTGGGCGGTT
>JBIIYC010000244.1:0-3388 GCA_044347025.1 Bdellovibrionota bacterium | reverse complement strand
AAATCGTGTAAGAGCTCGTCCTGTTCACTCATCGGTTATCCCCCTGTAGCATCCAACCAACGCCACTACCGTATTGCTATCTCGACAGATCGGGGCATTTACTTGAGACGGAGCATAGCACTCAGACCGAGCTAATCCTTTCAGACACTTACTCTGGCGCCGGAATTCGGGCCTGAAGTCGAGGGTTGAGAAGTAAAAACTCCCCGCGACTGTTTCTCAGGTTATTTCTACGTCCTGCCGAAGTACTGTTTACATCGAGGGGGCGAGGCGCGGTGGGATCCAGAGGTATTGAGATACGACGCGAGACGGCATGTGGTCACGCCCCGGTTATCATCGTTGGCTGAAGGGAAAGCATGAATACAATTAAGGTTCTGATCGTTGATGACTCCGCGGTTATACGTAAGGTCCTCGGCGACTGCCTGCGAGAGGATCCTCAGATCGAGATCGTTGGAACAGCAGCCAACGGCAAGATTGCCCTTCAAGAGATCGAGCGATTAAAGCCCGATGTCATTACCCTCGATATCGAGATGCCTGAAATGAACGGGCTAGAGACGGTACAGCAGATTCGCCAACGCGATACGAAACTCCCCATCATCATGTGTAGCTCTCTTACGGCAGCCGGAGCTACACACACACTGGATGCCCTAGCCTTTGGGGCTTCAGATTATGTAACGAAGCCATCCAGTCATGGTGCGAACACCCGAGATGTAGTCGGAGAAGACCTCATTCGAAAGATAAAAGCATTGGCCTCCGCCACACATGATGGCGCACCCGCGACACCCGCCGCTCCGCTCGCAGCCCCTACGGTTCGCCCATTACTATCAGGCACCCTCGGCCTTTCTGCAGATGTTGTGGCGATCGGGGTATCAACTGGGGGGCCAAACGCGCTGGCCGAGCTTCTACCCCGATTGCCAGCAGACCTCTCTATTCCAGTTGTGATCGTGCAGCATATGCCCCCGGTATTTACAAAGCTTCTCGCGGAGCGATTAAACAGCCAATCACCGCTGACAATCGTTGAGGCGGAGCACGATCAGGAGGTAAAGCCAGGTCGAGTATACCTTGCCCCCGGCGGTCAACACATGGAGGTTCGACGCATCCTCGGCCGCGTTGTTACGACGCTTCACGAAGGCCCCGCCGAAAACTCCTGCAGACCAGCCGTGGACGTTCTATTCCGCTCTGTGGCCAAGGTATATGGAGGACAGTCCCTGGCCGTTATGCTCACCGGCATGGGACAAGATGGCCTCAAAGGCTGCGAACAGATTCAAGCGGCGGGAGGCTCCATACTTGCGCAGGAGCGTCAAAGCTGTGCCGTGTGGGGGATGCCAGGTGCCGTAGTCGACGCTGGACTAGCCAAAGCAGTTCTACCGCTTGACCAGATCGCCGCAGAGATTGTGACTGCAGCCAACAATTCCAAACGATTATCCTACTCCTCTTCTTCGGCCTCGATGGCGATGAAATCTTCTTAACCTGTATTTCATACGCGCCGATAGCATGTGTAGTAGGAAGGACAGTGTGTGTGCCTAGGGTGGAGGGAAACGTATGGACTGGAAAGTACCGTTTGTAATTTACCGAATAACTGAAGATGGAAAGCTTGAGGAAGTGTTCTTAGCAGAGGACTTCAAAGCCGCAAGCTACTGGCTCTCGTATATTGCACAGCCCGGCGACGTTCTATGCAAGACGCCCGTCCACAAGAAGCACTCCCACAGGACGCCCAAAGCCGAATACTGGAGCCACAAGGGCCCAGCTCGCGAAACAGTCGCTGACGAAGACAACTGGCGTAAAACCATCGCGAAGAAGCGCTCCTTCGATGGTGACTTCCCGGATCACCAGGACAAGCAAGAGATCTAATATCTTTTCAGGAGATCACCACTAATGAACGCTAACATTGACCGCAATATAAAAATACTCGTCGTGGACGACTTTGCCACGATGCGACAGATTGTGAAGAAATCGCTCGGGGCGCTCGGATTCCATAATATCACAGAAGCTTCGGACGGCCTTGATGCCCTTGAAAAACTGGAAAAGGACCAGTTCGGTTTTATTATATCGGACTGGAACATGCCTAATATGATGGGGCTCGACTTTCTGAAAAACGTGAGAGCCAAGGATACGTACAAAAGCATTCCCTTCCTTATGGTCACAGCCGAAGCGAAGCGCGAGAACGTTATTGAGGCAGCGAAAGCCGGAGTATCTCAGTATATTGTAAAGCCATTCACCGTCGAGTCTCTCCAAGAGAAGATCGACGCAATTTTCACCAAACGATAACTCCACAACAGCAACAGGTGATATGACACACCCCAATCCAGCGCCTTCGTCTGTTAGTGGACAGGCATCGAACAGCACGACGATCCAAACGGACCGAGATTTAAAAGTCGTACTATCCGAACTTATTGCCGAAAAAAACGCTGAAGCGCTCTCGCTTCTCTACCAAACGGTATGGGGACTTCGAAGTGAGTTCGATCCTGCGTCAGTCACGATGTCTTCAACTAACATCCCCGATGCGATCATTAAATTGTCCGCGGTTCTTACCGATACAGACAACGCCAGCAACAAGGTCTTTGAGCTCGTCGATAGACACAGCAAACTTCTCAAACAGACTGAAAAAGAGATCGCCGACCTTGAACGTACCTGCCAAAACGGTCCGGTAGATCCAACAGTAGTGGTTGGATACATCAATCGCCACCGAGCTTTGAATAACGCGATGCAGTCGGTTTCACACGAGATAGTTACCTCGCAGGAGTTCCAGGACCTGTGCGGTCAAAAGATTAAGAAAGTAATGCGACTGATGTGCGACATGGAGTGCTACCTTCGCGCCCTATTTTCGCAATTAAAGGTCGAAGTTCCCTCTGCCAAGACAGCTGCTCAAGCCGAAGAGGACAAAGATATCGACCAAGCTTCGACAGATGCGCTCCTGAAGGAGCTGGGGTTCTAGCCAGCGCACTGCGTGAAACTGCGCTAGCAGGATGCTTTGGAGGCGTAGCCTGTGCGCCCCCCTTCCCGGTGCGAACGGAGAAAGACAAATGGAACTCAGTCGCCTGGCTAAGGGGACGGCACGAATTCACGTTTTCTCTGCTGCAACCTCCCAGGACCCGCTCTGACTCTGAGGATGTAGGACGGGTTTAGTCGTATCTCTGTCTCTTCATCAACGGCCAGTTACTTACCTGGAATCAATAGAATGAGCGCCGCCTAGCTTTCTACCCACAGGATTGCACAACTTTGAGCGCCCTCAGCTTGAAGGATCCAACAAATCGCTCGAATCCAGGCACTCAAAGTGCTTGACTTGACCCGCTTCATACCCAAGGAGCGAAGACCCCGTCAGGCCCGCAAATCCCGCGAAAACAGCAAGCGCAATCAAGCACGGTGCACTGGACCTGGATCTAGAATAATT
>JBIIYC010000243.1:0-3397 GCA_044347025.1 Bdellovibrionota bacterium | reverse complement strand
CCAGAGGATGTTCGTTCAACATAGATACAAGGCTCCTTGACCGCAACGCGGTCAAGGTACCATGCATTCTTGAGAGCCGAGCGGGTTGATGGAATAACGAGTAGATACCCGCGCGAGCGCGCGACTGAGAGTCGTTCGAGTTCATCGAGACGCAGTCGGTGTCGAATCTGTCGACTACCACAGCGGCTCTTTGATGGCTTTCCTCGAGTAAGTCGTGCTACGTCATCTTTTGTAACAGAGAGCTCTTGTTTCATTGTTCCTCGACAGCTTCAAAAAGCGAATACTGATTGATGTTTGTATCGGCGTGGGTATCGCCTCGAGTTCGTTGCCGTCGTCGAGTTCCACGTGAGCGGCTACCGTGGCGTTGTAAAATTGCTCGTGCTGACTCTCTCGTCTCAGCTTTCTGCCGAAACGTTCGTACTGTCTCCTTCGCCGCTTTCACAGCTTCGCGATGATCGACAACGCGGTCGGGATAAGCCGTTCCCGGGGTGAATCCAAACTCCTTTTGCTCAAGGGGCGAGAGCTTCCACGGTTCATGCACTACAGGCCCCGGAATGGGAGCGAGCTCTGGTATCCAGTGCCGCACGAAGTCCCCGTTTGGATCGTGATCGTATCCCTGCTTAACCGGATCATAGATTCGGATGGTGTTAATTCCTGTTGTGCCTGATTGCATCTGGATCTGTGGATAGTGAATGCCTGGTTCGTAGTCTAGAAACTGCTGGGCAAGAAAGTGAGCAAAGAGCCTCCAATCAAGAAAGAGATCGTAGGCGGCAAAGCTTACGAGCATCGCGCGCATTCGGAAATTGAGCCACCCTGTTGCTTGCAGGTAGCGCATGCACGCATCCACAAAGGGATATCCGGTATTCCCGGTGCGCCAGGCCTGGAGATAGGACTCATTTCCTGTTCGATTGCGCATATCGTTCAGCGCTCGTACGAAGCACTCGTGTTCGATCTCCGGTTCGCTTTCGAGCTTCTGAATGAAATGACAGTGCCAGTGAAGCCGCGAATCAAAAGCCCTGAGGGATCGCAGCCATCGTCCTCGCAGAGTTGGTGGTGCATTTCTAACCTCGGCCTGCCGCGCACGGGTGGCGTGCACGACCTGGCGCATCGAGAGATTGCCCCAGGCAAGGTACGGACTAAGTCGAGAACCATACTGAGCAGCGCTCGCTGGGCTTGAGATACCTCCGGAGTAATGCTCTCCGCGAAGATAGAGAAACGAGCGAAGGCACTGGCGACCTGCGTGCTCACCAGGGAGTTGATGAAGTGCGGATGGGGTGAAGTCTGCTGAAGATTCAGGAATCTCTCCTGGATCGATCGCGATAGGCGATAACGTTGTGGGAGTTTCAGAAAGTGGGGTCGCCATCGTCTCTTCCCACTGTTCGCTCCAGTGATCTCGACTCTTCAGTCGGCGGATAACTCCGTTCTGCCTGCACTCGTTCCAAAGAATTCCTTGGGAGCGACACCAGGCGAGCACTTCACGATCTCGGGTATAGGTCTGTCCGTTTCCGGTCTCCTCATGCGACCACAGTACAAAGCCCCCGAACCGGCGCTGTATATCTGCCAGCACCGATATGATGGATCCGGTGCGAACGACAAGCGGTTGGCCGAGATCGGCAAGCCGTTCCTGCAGCTCGCGTACTGACTCCGTGACCCACCATCGATGTCGCGCGCTCATATCTGGGGCAGCCCAGAGGTCGGGTTCGAATACGTACAGGGGAAGGATGGGGCCTTGAGCTGAAGCTAGGAGGAGTGGGGCGTGATCGGCCACGCGCAGATCGCGCTTAAACCACACTACCTGTAGGTTGCTGACTCTTGGTGTCTTGGGCACCCGGCTCTCCATGGACAAACTCTCCTGTCAGCATACGCTAGGAGGAGACCAGGGCTCAAAAAAAGAAGGTCTTTGGTGTGATAAAGACCGCTATGATCCGTTGCTCGGGCGATTGGTGTACCCGGGCTAGTCCTCCAGGTGGGCGATCCGTGTACCTGGGCTAGTCCGCCAGCTCTCGCTACTGTAGCCGGGCTACTTTTACTTTTCCGCTGCGGCACGATGGCTACTCTGCGCTGCTGTACCCAGGCTACTTTTCCGTAGCCCTTCGAGCAACTTTTGCGTCCAACGTTCGATTACTACTTCATGCGAACCATGAAGTACCATCCTAACGGGAGCGTACTATTCTGCACATTTAGTTTGGAAGAGGGGGTGCTGCTTCTGGCGAACCCACTCTGCCATGCAATTATTAAGAGCTGTCTTGCTCGGGCGTGCCATCTCTACCCCGTGCGCATATGCCACATTATAGTTGAGGGAACCCATATCCACCTCGTCCTGGTCGTGATAAATCCCGACGACATTGAGGCATTCTTCCGACACTTTAAGACCGAATCAGCGCACAGATTAAATCGATTGTTGGGACGAAGGAAGCGAACAGTCTGGTGTGAAGGATACGATAGTCCTGTCGTCCTGACTCCAACGAGAGCTCTGATCGCAATTGCATACCTTTACTCCAATCCTGCAAAAGATAACCTAGAGACCTCGATCGACCGGTACCCGGGATTTTCCTCGTGGAAGATGTTTCAGACAGGGATAGTAGCCCGTCAGTGGAAGCATCTGCGACGGACCCATTTCACGCCACTTCCCCGAGATGCTCAGAACGAGCGAGGATATGCCAAGCGAGCTGCAGAGATATTAGACCAATCCAATGAGATGCAGAACTTCACGCTTGAGCCGAACGCATGGCTGGAGGCGTTCGGCTATCGAGCTCCAGAGGAGCAACAGAGGATTAACGAGCGAGTCGTTGCGCGAATTAGGCTCCTCGAGGCGCGAGCCCAGAAGCGAAGGCAGAGGGACGGGAAGCGGGTTTTTGGCAGAGAGCGGCTGCGAGCTCAGGTGTTCGACCTCAGCTACCGACCTCGAAGAAAGGGGCGGCGGATGTGGTGCCTATCAGAGAAACGCTCGGTTCGTGTGGCATTTATTAGATTCTTTAAGGCGCTCATGCACAAGGCAAGAGCAGTTCGGGAGCGATGGAAGATGGGCGACGTGACGGTGCCGTATCCCCCGGGGTTGTATCCGCCCTCGATGCCGAAGCTTGCCAATGCGCTTGGTCGCTAGTTTTTTCGCTTACTAGATATTTGCGTTCTCCGATTCGCAGGGCAGAGATCTATCTAGTGTTCCGTCTTTATTCCCTCTTTTAGTCGATTACAGTCCTCGTCGCCCCGCTACAGTCCTCGTCCCAGGCCGCGCTACCGTCCCTCGTCCCTCGACAGCTCCTCGCCCCGCGACCAACTCAAGCCTCCAGACTCCTGTTGCCCCCACCCAAAGCCTAGCGATATCCTACCCCCCATGCAGGTTGTCTTAGCAGCGCACGGGGTTACGAAATCATTTGAGTCACGTGGAGGAGTGGTC
>JBIIYC010000242.1:0-3401 GCA_044347025.1 Bdellovibrionota bacterium | reverse complement strand
GATCCGTGCTCCGCACGACCTCCTCAACCTGGTCGTTAAGGAATTTTTTAATGTCGGCATCATGCATGACTTCGAGCAGTTTTGGGATCAGCGCTCGAACCTTGCCGACGACGCGCTCTCGATTGGCCGGAATCTGCAGAAACCGCGCGAAGCTCCCTGATATATTCACCACCTGCTCATCAAGAACCTCCGCGGTAAGGAAGTTCCTCTGTACGAAGAGCCCCAGGCTCCTGCCAATCCTGGTCTTGTTATTTGGAACGATACCGGTGTGAGGGATAGGCAACCCCAACGGATAGCGAAAGAGCGCTGTGACTGCGAACCAATCCGCCAATGCCCCCACGAGCGCCGCCTCGGAGAACGCGCGCAGAATGCGCACCCACTCCATCTGATTGCCGAGATATACCGAGAGCCCGAACAGCCCTGCCATCAGGACGAGGAGACCAGTCGCTACCCACCACACACGCGATGTTTTTCCTGAAGAAGGGGCGTATGGGTCCGAGAGAATCGCTGGAACAGGTCGCCCGGAGACAACTGCGACACCTCGGTCCGGCATCACTGCATCATCAGAGGGCTTCTCACTTGGCACTGCTTGGCTCATGGTACTCCTTACATAGGCAGATCTACACCGCGGCGCACACCAGAGCCCCCAAGAGACGCGAGGCAAAAGCCTCTAACGCTTACGGAACGGAGACCGGCTGTGCGCCCCAAAAATAATCCGAGAAGGCCGGAGCATACACAACTATTGAGCCGTTGTCGTAGATCCGCTTAAAGAGGTCTGGCCGAAGGTCGAAATTCGCCAATCGGGCGGACGAGACCGGATGTGAGCCTCCCCGGATACCCGGTGCTATCATAAGCGGAATCTCCTGCTTCATCATGCCTTGAAATACAACGTCAGGATCTGCGCTTGCACAGAGCGCGGTCCCCTCGGCAGAATCGGGGGTTTGAAGCGAAATTGGAAGCCCGGCCAGAGCTGCCGTTCCTCGCACGGAATCACTCTCACACGCTTCCAGGATAAACGGAGCCGCAGTGATGCTCTTCGTCGCCCAAGCGACAAAATGTACGGAGGAGTCGGAGAGCTGAGCCAAGGGAGCGCTGTTCGCGCCGTCTACCGGAACTTCACGCGCCGCGTGCAAGAGATACGCGAGCGGGATAACCACGAGGCAACTCGCCAAGAGGGCTCGGAACGATCTCCGAAGGATGAGAACCATCATCGAATAGAGTGAAGCTCCAAGGAGCCCCCCGATAACAACCTGGGCAACGGCATGCACCAACGGCAGAGGGACCGCGGCTACCTTCAAAATCCACCCAAGCACTAGACGATCAAGTAAAAGCGGTGAAAGCTCCCGCCCCGGGTGGAGTATATCCTGAACCGAGAGCGATTCGTTCCTCACAAAGTAGGCGAGATACGTTGCGTCGATCCGATCTCCGAGCCCAAAGAAGGACGGATCCCCGGATCGCATCATCGTCACCACAGCAACTCCTCCGATGAAGGCAGCGACAACCGATAACAGATGCCCCCGGAGCGCCTGTGAAAGCACGTGGCGAACATCCGAGCGCAGGCTCCAACGCACCACCGCCGCCACAAAGAATCCTATGACCAGACACCGTCCAGCAGCCCCCGAAAACGGCAAGAGTGTCACTCGCGCCGCTAGCCACGCACAGGCAACCCCTCCGAGAACGCCGAGCGCGCCGCTGATGCCTAATCCTCTATCGGGGAATCTGCTTAAAAACGGCCCAACGAAGACAAAACAAGAGAAGCCGATAATCCCCACAACCGCAATAGAGCGGAGGAATACCCACCAATCGGGATTCCAAAGCGTCGGTTTAGCCGTCCACCCACCCTGATCCATCAACAGAATCTCGTTCATCGTTGGAAGGGGGCGGTAGGCATCGACGTTCTTGATACGCTCAAGCAGCTGCTCCGGCGATAAGCGCTCCACATTTTTGAAGATCACAACTTTTGGGTGGTCGTAGACCGAAAAACTCTCGTCAGCGAGGTCATCGTTAAAGGTGATCCCTAAGAACGAGGGACGATTCTTGATCGTTTTCTCCAAGGTAAATCCGAGCTTCTCTGCCCACAACAATTTGATCAGCGCAGTTGTCCGGGGATACTCGTCGGCAATACGGGGGATGGAATCCGCCACTCGCGGGGTCGCAAACGCAATATAATCGGTATTGCTCATCCTGCGCAGAAGAAGCTGAATCGTCGGCAGGTTATCCTGCTCGTAAAATGGAAGCTCAAGATCCCGACTCTCCGTAACATAGTTCGCCGGACTCTTTTTGTGATTTGGAATCCCTACTGGTACACGATCATCCCAGTGGGAGCCAGCGATACGACTCCCGGGTGGAACGTTGTCAAATATCCACGCCGAAGCAACGCGATACGGGTGCTCGGAAAAATACAGCCCGACAAAAGCCACGGCATAGACCAGGCTATAGCCGATAACGAAGAGGAGGATAAGCTGCCCGATGTGGCGCTTTACAAAATCTAAGGGTCTCATACCCCGTATATTTCAATGTTACGGCTTTTTTGGCGAGTCTCGATCTCACATCTAGTAAGGAAGGGGCGGCCCCACCCATAGCCCCCGGCGGCCACAGGCCTACCACGAGCACGGAGCCTCCTCAAAAGGGAATTGTCCAACACCACCGGTACCAGCTACCTTTGCTCCATGGTCAATGCAAAGAGCCCCTCAACAACTATCTGGTTCATCTCTCGTCAGTGGGACCTCCTCATTCTGGTCGCTATCGTCCTCCTTGGACTTGGACTGAGGGTCTCTGGGATCGATCATGCTATCGGCACCCACCCCGACGAGCGTCACATGGTTCAGGTAACGACCACACTGACCGCCAATCAGATGAACCCCAAGTCGTTTGCCTACGGAAGCTTCTCGTTTTACGCGGCCTGGGGCTTCGCTCAACTCCTTCGCCCGTTTTGGTCGCAAGCGATGACCTATGATGGCCTCTTCACAGCCGGCAGGGCGTTCTGTATTTTGATGGGAACCGCTGCCGTCGCTCTAACCTACTACCTGAGCATACTGCTCTATCGTCGGTCATTTGTGGGACTAGTAGCGTCTCTATTCCTGGCGATAAACGTCTTTCACATCCAGCTCTCTCGTTTTTTCACGAGTGATGTGACCCTCTCTACAATCTGCTTGATCTCACTGATCGCCCTCGTTAAGGCTCACCAAACCAATAACCTCAAAGCTCAACTCCTCTTTGGCGCCTGTGCCGGACTCGCCACGGCGACGAAAATTAGCTCAGTATTTCTCTTTGCTCCTATGGCGCTTGTCATCGGGGTCCTCACACTCAAGGACTGGATGGCCTATGGCAACTGGCAGCGCCCTCTAAAAGCGCTTGGAATCACCCTCGGAGGTCTTGTGCTGATGGTAGTGACACTGAAG
>JBIIYC010000083.1:0-11589 GCA_044347025.1 Bdellovibrionota bacterium | reverse complement strand
CGTTTGAACCGTTTTTCCGAGACCCATCTCGTCGGCGAGGATTCCACCAAGCTCGAACTCGTGGAGGAAATTGAGCCAACTGATACCCTCCTCTTGGTAGTGGCGAAGCTTTCCAGTGAAGCCCTTGGTCGCTTTGAGAGGCTTAATCTCCGAGAAGGAGGCTAGCTTCGCGCTCAGGGCGGAGAGCCTCTTGTCGAGTGCTACGGAGAAGCCCTCGTCATTGATTCGGCTTAAACTGATCGCTTGAGCCAAGGAAAGTTGCGTCTTGATCGTGTTGCTCACCCGGCAATTAGGGTCGACCATTCCGAGGATCGTTTTTAATTGGGCGATGCTACCACCCGGAACCTTCGCGTACGCGCCGCTGTCAAGCCGTGTCCAGCGGTCCGAGTCATGACGGGCATTCTTAAAGACGGAGGAGAGTGGGAGGTTCGAATTGTTTTGCACTACGGACACATGGCAATCGAACCAATCGGTGCCGGAGCCTCTTCTGCTAGCAGTATCGAGGGCGGTCTCGTCGAGATCCTTCTTTTTGGCACTGCTGGCCAGGGAAACGGCGATGTTGAGCTCGGCAAATCGAACGCTCTTCCGAACGGCTTCTAACCCAACAACCTTCCACGGTTTTTGGAACTGTTGATGCCGTTCATGGATGAAATCGAGTGCGGCATCGGCGCTGATCAGGTAGCGGCTCTTCTCCGTAAGTCCTGCAAAGCCGACATCAAACAGTTTGCCCGCGCACTCGTTCTCGAAGGCGCGGTTTCGAAGATAGACCACGTTGGACGCTTGTGATGGAGCTGGGTACTCGAAGTCGAGTATCGCAAAGAGCTCCACCTGCTTGTTGGAGGTGAAGTGATCTGATGAAAGTTGTCGTCGCTCCAAGTGAAGAACTGGCGTCGGTACCGTAATTTCAACGCTGGGCTGCAGTTCCGGGTTGTTGATACGAATGGCATCGTGCAACGACCCAGCTTGCTCGTGAATCGCCTCTAGTACGGGGCCAACCTGAGAGCGCGATACGGACAAGGAGTGGGAGCTACCAAAAATTGAGGCGATGCGGGCTGCTTGCGGAGAGAGTCGATAGATTCGGTTCTTGATAAGCGCCCAGAATGGCCCGGTTCCGAATACCTCTTGAGTTCTATCAACCTCAGTGCGTGAGTCTCCGTTTGGGATAGACCATCGCATTTTCAAGTCCAGTGCAGATTGTTGCCACGTGAGTACCAGTTTCGCACTTGCAGTCTCATGAGCAACGGAGATCGGCGACAGGTCGGCTACCGAGAGGACATTTTCGTACTCCTCAATGAGTCCGAGCACGAGTTCGATCCCGCGGCTTGAATTAATGTACCAGATGCGACCGTTCTCGTCCCACGACCCTTCATCTTCTAAGATCTGCAATAGAATGTTATCGAGGGCGCGACTTGAGGAGACTCGGAACCCCTCAAAAATAGTCGGTTCCTGCTCTTGATCGTCGAACGCTACCTTAATACCGAGGCGATCGCTTGAGAGATCGAGGAGAATCGAAACTACCGGCGAAAACGTGGCCCCCGAAGAGCTCGCTATGCCTCGTTCTGCGCCAAGCCTCTCCGGCTCAAGTTTGCACAGCTCGCGGATAGCTTGCGCCACACCGGAGGGGGAGTTTGAATTGACGCGGAAGGTCGACTCGCGCTCGCTAAATCCCCCACGCGGATCGAAGAACTCAAGTTCCGACGCTCTCCACAAAAGAGCGACTGCATGCGCACACCACTGCTCCTGCATTTCGGCGGCAGAGCAGCACGAGCATGAGGCCTCGATTTCATGGGATGAGATGACCGATAGGGTTACCGAAAGGGTCGTGTGTTCATCTTCTCGTACGACCCCCGTTATCAGGTGCCCCGAGCTACTGCATTCGGCCACGAGGTTCTGGGCGGCGAACCCAATCCCTTTCTCAACAACGGAAAAGGGGGCGAGCTTTTTTAGGTGACTGAGGATTTTCGTTTTAGCTGCAGGGTGGGCGCCGATCATCCGAGCAGACTACCATAAACGGGCGCCCAATGGCAGGGGGCTATGAACTTCGGGGAAGCGGGGCACCACAATTCGACACTTTAGCAAATCGGAGGCTTCCGTTTAAGGGTTTGGCGCTATAGCATGCGGGCATGAAACAGCAGTATTCCTTCCCCCGTGAAAAGATGAAGATCCTCCTCCTTGAGGGGATCCACCAGGCGTGTGTCGAGCGCTTTGCCCAGGCTGGATATCACGCTGAGATGCGTAAGCAGGCGCTCTCCGAGGACGAGTTGTGTGAGGTCATTTCATCCGTCCATGTTCTTGGTATCCGCTCGAAGACCGAGGTGACCCCCCGAGTGTTGGCACATGCCAAAAACCTCCTCGCGGTAGGGTGCTTCTGTATCGGAACTGATCAGGTCGCTCTGGATGAGGCAGCCCGTGTGGGCGTGCCGGTTTTCAATGCGCCATTTAGTAACACTCGCAGCGTTGCCGAGTTGACGGTGGCTGAAATCGTAATGCTTGCCCGCAAAGCTGCGCACAAGAGCCAACTTCTACACGCGGGCGTGTGGGAAAAGTCGGCTGAAGGATGTTGCGAAGTTCGCAATAAATCGATCGGTATCGTTGGCTACGGGCATATCGGACCACAGGTAGGGTTGCTGGCCGAGGCCTTCGGTATGCGTGTGTACTTTTACGATATCGTGGGCAAGCTACCACTTGGAAATGCTACTCCCGTTTCGTCCCTCCAAGAACTTCTCGAAGTGTCGGATTTTGTGACGCTGCATGTCCCTGACACGCAGGAGACGCGCAACATGATCGGTGCTCGCGAGATCGAGTTGATGAAAAAAGGAGCGTGCCTGCTGAATTTGAGTCGCGGGCGGGTGGTCGATCTCGAAGCTGTTCGAGTCGGATTGCAGAGTGGAAAGCTCGGAGGCGCTGCCGTTGATGTATTCCCAGAGGAGCCTAAGTCGAATGACGAAGTGTTCCGTTCTCCGCTCTGTGGGTTGGACAATGTCATCCTGACCCCTCATATCGGTGGTAGCACGATTGAGGCCCAACGCAATATCGGTATCGAAGTTGCGACCACGATGTTGAAGTTTATTGAGAATGGCAGCACGACGGGCTCGGTTAACTTTCCAGAGGTTGAGCTGCCGGTGGTGCGAGATAGTCATCGGATCTTGAATATTCACAGGAATGTTCCCGGAGTGTTGAGTGCGATCAACTCGATCATCGCAGAGATGGGTGGAAACATTCGGGCTCAGTACTTGGAGACGCGGGGTGATGTCGGATATCTGATTATCGATATCGACAGCGAGATCTCCTCGGCGGTGAAGAACTCAATCGACGCGCTTCAAACAAGCATAAAGACGAGACTCCTATTTTGAACAGGCTGAATTGAGGCGAATCGGGGCACATGACGGCGGCAATCATAGGAGCGGGGATAGCGGGGTTAACTGCCGCATACGAACTGGTTAAGGCCGGGGAGCGTCCATTCGTCATCGAGCCTGGTGCCGTTGGGGGGATGCTTCGATCGAAGCAGCACCACGGCTTTACCCTTGAATGTGGCCCTAATGTTATTGTTGAACGCCCAGAGATGACGGAGCTCCTGCATGAACTGGGCTTGTACGACTCGGTTTGTCACCCAGCAGTGAATCCGTACGGACAGTATGTGTGGTACAGGAATCGAGCCGTTAAGGTTCCGGCGGGGCCCGGTGGCCTGGTCACATCTCCACTGTTCTCGCTCGGGGCGAAGGTTATGTTGCCGTTGAAGCTTTTTGTTCCGGGAATTCTTCCCCGGGTGCAGGCGGATTACTCGATAGCAGATTTCCTTGCGCCGCTGATCGGGCGCCATGCGACGGCACATCTTCTCGATCCAGTATTGAAGGGGATCTATGGCGGCAGTGTTGAGGAGTTGAGTGCTCGGTCTATTTTTCCTGGTTTGTGGGTGGCCGCGCAGGAGGGGCGCTCCATCTTTGGATATATGACGAATCGTCCGACTCGAGGTAAGCCGCCCATTATGGTGCTACGAGGTGGTATTCAAAGGCTGGCTGAGTCGCTGTGGGAGAAGGTGTCGCCGCATGTGCAGCACATCCGTGATCGTGCCGAGCGGATCTCCTCGATTGATGGTAAGCGATATCGGATATCCCTCGCTGATGGCCGACAGATAGAGGTGGATGGATGCATCATAACCTCGGCCGGAAAGAGCGCCGCGCACTTGACCAATCACCTCAGCGAGAAGCTCTCGGAGCGCTTGATGGCGATGCGGTACGCAAGCTTGACAGCAGTACACCTCAGCGTCCCTCGGTCCGAGCCACTTATCCCGGAGGCTTTTGGAGTGCTCTTTCCGGGAGGTATGCCACTTGACCTGCTTGGCGTGATGTTCAACTCCCTGATCTTCCCTCATGTAGCGCCCCCTGACAGACATGTTCTCACAGTGATGCTTGGGGGGGCACAGGCAGGTGATAGACAGCATGGAGAAGATGAGGTCAGGAGCGAATTGCCGAAGTTACTCCGTTCGTTGCTCGGAGTGAAAAACGTCGAGTGGCTTACTATGGTCCACTGGAACGCAGCAATTCCGCAGCTGACCAAGGGGCACTATCAGCTCGTGGAGAGCTTCGATGCGTGTGAGCACGAGTTTCCGGGTGTTGTGTTTGCAAGTGTTGATCGCGGTGGAGTTGGGGTGTCCGACAGAATTCGAATCTCTCGAGAAGCAGTCAAGCGTTTTCGCAAGGTTCGCGTTGAGACCGTGGTGTAGTCAAAGCTAATGTTCTCTCAAGAGGTAGTACTGTATGGATAGAAAGTCGTGCACGTTCGGGTGTCGTGGTTCAAAAGACAAAGTTGGAGTAATCCTTGCTCAGCTCGGAACACCTGATGCGCCAACGCCCAAGGCGCTCCGCAAATATCTACGCCAATTCCTCTCTGACCGTCGCGTTATTGAGGTCAATCGAGTGCTCTGGTGGTTGCTCCTTAACTGCATCATTCTCGTGACTCGACCGAAACGCTCTGCGCGACTCTATCAACGCATCTGGGGAAAGGAGGGGTCGCCGCTTTTGACCATTACGCGCAAACAAGCCGAGGGTGTCTTGGAACGTCTGCGCCGAGAGTCTCCGGACGTAGAGGTGGAGTTCGGTATGCGTTATGGACGCCCGAGTATCGAGAGCGCGCTTGACGCACTGATCGAGAAGGGGTGCTCGAAGATCTTGCTCTTCCCGATGTATCCCCAATACGCAGCGGCTACAACAGCTTCAACGTACGATGCAGTGTTTCCGCATCTGCTCAAGCGCCGTTGGGTTCCAACGCTTCGAGTAGCGGAGCCCTATTTTGCGCATCCTCAGTATATCAAAGCACAAGCTCATATTATTAACGAACATCTGCGTAGTTTGCCGTGGAAGCCGGAGCGACTTGTGCTCTCGTATCATGGAGTTCCTGAAAAATACGTCGCAAAAGGTGATCCGTACTGTTGCCAGTGTGTCGAGACAACAGCGGCCTTGAAGCCGCACTTGGATATCGATTCGAATATAGTCGTGCATACGTTTCAATCGCGATTCGGGCGCGACCCGTGGTTGACTCCGTATACCGACGAGACCTTGGAGGAGTTGGGCCATCAGGGTATTAAGAGCCTCGCTATCGTCGCACCAGGATTCACAGCTGATTGTCTTGAGACCCTCGACGAGTTGGGTAACGAGGGGCGCGAACAGTTCGAAGAGACAGGCGGGGAGCAGTACTCGGCTATCCCTTGCCTGAACGACCATCCGATCTGGTTAGATTCGATGGCTTCAATAATCTCAGAGGAGTTGGGAAGCTGGATTCGAGGAGAGGCGCGATGTGTCACCGATTGCACTATCACCTGTCCGGTCAAACGTGCGGTATAAAGAGGTTGTGTCATGAAAAAAACGTTGCAGATTATCCTTGGTTTTCTGGTGAGTGGCAGCATGCTCTATCTCGCATTCCGAGATATGAACTTCGCTGAGTTAAAGGCTAGCTTTTTACAGATTGAGTGGTGGCCGATAGTTCCGTTTGTTGTGTTCATGGCCGTGCACCTCTTTTTTCGTTCGCTTCGCTGGCGGTATCTCCTGCCGGAAGCGCAGCGCGAAGTTCCTTCGCTGCGCAAGCTGTTCGACTCCCTGATACTCGGAAGTCTTGCGACGTTTATTCTTCCCTTTCGGCTCGGCGAATTCATTCGGCCTCTTGTGCTCTCTCGATGGACTGAATACAGCTTCGCCTCAGCCTTCATTTCGGTGGTAATCGAGCGGTTCTTTGATCTCTCGGCGGTGCTTATCTCGTTTGCTATTCTTGTTCAACTCCTTCCTGATGTTCCGAATTGGTTGCACGTGGCCGCATATTCGCTTGGGGGTATGGCGTTTGGTTTGTTGATGTTTCTCGTCGGCGGGTGCCTCTTTCCGAAGCCGATCGAACGCTTGGTTGCTCTGTGTGCGAAGCCGCTTCCCGCCAAGTTAGGCGCCTTCGCAGTGAAGTTCTCGGGAGATCTTTTGCGGGGTGCCGCGGTGATTAAAACGCCAAAGCGCTTGGCGATGATCGTTTCTTTAACGGTTGGTGTCTGGGTGACTGCCTATCTGCAGTTCAATGCGCTTCTATTTATCTTTCCCTACGAACAGTCATTTCTTTTGAGTGTTGCACTCGGTGTGTTTGTCGCGTTGGCGATTGCGTTGCCATCAGCGCCCGGGTTTGTGGGGGTGTTTCAGCTGGGGTGCGTGGCAGCAGCCTCGCTGTTCGCCTATCCAACGTCAGCCGCACAGGTGTATTCTCTCGTGGTGCATGCCCTGACATACGTTATCTTTGTGGCGATCGGGTTTTGGCTCTTGAGTGTTCACGACCTCAATCTGTTTGAGCTGAAGAAAGCGGCAGAAGAGGGGAAGGAAAGAGCGTAAGCTTTTCTCGGTGGCAACCCATCACCAGCGCCGCACGGGGGCGGACCGTCAGGTACGTGTTACACTGTTACTCGCCGTAAGAGTGATTGAGGTTGCGGGAAATCTAACTCTCGCGCGATCTCTTGGATCTCATCCCGAAGTCTGCGCCACGCGTATTTCGTCTCGGTCGATTGAATAGCGTCCCGAATCGCGGTTTCGGCGCGTGGAGCGATCGTCGTGTGCGTCGAGGCAGCAACAATGAGAGTTTGTGCAAAGCCCTTGAATGCTTCAGACGGCTCTACCTGAGAGGCGATTCGCGCCACCTCCACCTGCACATTCTCTGGAACGCTCGGATTGCTCTCATTGAGACATCTGCAATGTATCCAGAGCATTTCAGCTCTCAGCAAAATGTCATCAATCGTGAGTTCCCTCGATTCGAGGTCGCGTGGAAGTGGAGGAAGCTGCCACTCCTCGGCGTGTTGCGCGAGGGTGACGGGCTTAGGCAGCACATGCGCGCTACTGCTAATTACTCCATATAGCCGACCGAGTAGGGCAAAGGTGACGTCTTGCAGCTCCTCGAGTGCGGTGGTTGTGGTGGGGGGCTTCGGTGTCAGATCTCGGGATAGGATAGCCCCGGTCGGCGCCATCGGGGGATGGCTCGTTCCATTCTGCATCAGATCTCCAGTCGGGGATCCTTGGTGGTTCATGCAAAAATACTCGCTAAACAGCTACAACGCTCGTTAAACGGGACCGCAGATAATAGAACATCTGCTGAGCGTAAAGCAACGATCCGGGCCCAGTGGAATTCTTGGAGGGAGTTCAGTCGCCCATGGGTTCTCTCAGTGTGATGTTGGTAATATGTTGGTTTTATTGGGAAAATAATTGGTCTTGCTGTTGGGCACGCGCCGCTTCGACGTTGTAGGGAGCGTGGGGCGGGGCGGGGTGATATACTTGGAACGAGTCAGGTTTTCTGTGAGGTATGCGCTGTGGAAGAGGGCAAAGGACACGCAGTTCTCGATGCACAAACGATAGATCAGTGCGTGATAGAGCAGGACTGGGCTGCCTATACGGCGGCCGATCACAAAACCTGGGAGACACTTTTTAATCGTCAGGTGGCAACGCTAAAGCCGATGGTGTGCGACGAGTACTTCGCCGGGATTCGGACCCTCGGTCTCGTTGCTGAGTCGCTCCCCGACCTTGAGAAGATGAACAGAAATCTCCGCGCTGCAACTGGATGGGAGGTCTTAGCAGTGCCGGGTTTGATAGCATCCCGCCCTTTCTTTCAAATGTTGGCGAACAAGCAGTTCCCTGCGGGCACCTTCATTCGTACACCAGAGCAGCTCGATTATCTTGAGGAGCCGGACATATTTCATGATGTCTTTGGGCACGTGCCACTTCTGACGAACCCCGCGTACGCACAGTACATGCAGGCGTATGGCCAGGCTGGTTTAACAGCGATGGATCACAAGGGTGTTAAGTTTCTCGCGCGGCTCAACTGGTACACTATCGAATTTGGCTTGATAAAAAACGCTGGAGAGATCAAGGCGTATGGTGCTGGCATAATGTCGTCGTATGGTGAAGCGAGGTACGTCATACACGATCCGTCAGCACACTTTCTTCAGTTCAATTTAGACCGAGTTCTGAGAACTGGTTATTACATCGATGACTTCCAAGCTTCGTATTTTACGATTGATAGTTTCGATGCTTTGTTTGAAGAATGTACGGCGCGGCCGTTCCTTCCTTTGTATGAAGAGTGTCGAGCGAAGCCCACCTTGACGCCTTTCGAAATAGTCGAGGGTGATACGGTTCTTCGCAAGGGAACGGGAGAATACTGGAGAGAGTTTCCACAGAGTAAGGCGAAGCTTAAATAGCGGGGAAAAGCATGAGTATCTTGGTATCGAAGCGGTGCGTGAACTGTCCTACCGGAGCGCCCGCGCTCACAAGTGAGCAACAAGCCGCGTTGGGACGAGAGGTCCCCGATTGGATAAACCTCAGTGGGAGCCGTATTCAGCGAGAGTACCGCTTTAAGAGCTACATGGATGGAATCACATGGGTGCAACAGGCGGGGGCCATCGCGGATGGAGAGGATCATCACCCTGATATCGTTGTTCGCTACCGCAAAGTGCTCGTTGAGGTGTGGACGCACACCGTCAACGGCCTGAGCGAAAACGACTACATCCTCGCCGCAAAATTAGATGCGTCGTACGATGCATTTCCGGGGAAGAGATAATCCTATCGACAGCGGTGGCCCCTTCGGGCCATTCTCGGCGCTCTCGCTAGCATTTTGATGCGAAATGCGGGTTAATCAACGACCTCTGCGAGCTGTTTTAGGGAGAGAATCTTGATTACTCCGGGCTTTGTTAAATCGAGAAGCCCTTCACGCTCAAGGTTCTTGGTAACCCGGATCGCAGTCTCGGGTGTCGTTCCCGTAAGATCGGCAAGCTCCTTTCTGGTAAGGAAGATGCGGGTCTGATCGTCACTTGATGTCGGCCGCCCAAAGCGCGGCGCGAGCGCCAGGAGAGCTGCAACTATTCGACTCTCAACCCGTGAGTGCGCAAGTCCCAGGGCGAGGTCGTTTGTGCGACGGTTCCGACGCATCAGCTCTGCTGTGATGTGTTTGTATATGACCGGAAACTTATCCGCGACGGATTTGAGCTGAGAGGTCGGGATTGCGAGGAGTTTTGCATCTGTTTGCCCGCGAATCGCAGTATCCAACTCAGATGGTTCCAGAGCCCGGAGAATTCCCGTGCAGTCGCCAGGAATCAGGAGGTCTAATGTGAGCTCCTTGCCGTGCTGCGTTGATTTCACAACCGCTAACCTCCCAGAGAGGACCATGAAGCCGAAATTAGGCCGCTCACCGTCAAGGCCAACAAACTCGCCAGCATTAATGTCTTGGATTACGGCAGTCCGAGCGAGATCGTTGAGCTCTTTAGTAGGGAGTCCCTCAAGGATTCCAATTGAGCGCACACCCTCAAACTTATATTGGTCGGTTCCATACCCCGCCTCTAGCCCTTCAGGGGGCTCTGGAAAAACCTCCATAGGCTCCTCTGCGACCGGTGCAGTTCGCGCCCGGTGGAGTGCGATCTCTATATTTGCTCGTAGCTCGTTCGGTTCGAACGGCTTCATTACGTATCCAGAGGGTCTCGTGAGCTTGGCGCGTTGTAACGTCGCTTCGTCAGAGTGCGCGGTGACGAAAATGACAGGAGAGCCTACTTTTCGTCCGATCTCCTCAGCGGCCTGAATGCCGTCTATCTCGCCCGGCATGGTGATATCAAGGAGCACAACATCGGGCTTGAGTTCGATAGCCTTCTCTACTGCAGCCTTGCCGGTGGAGACCTGCCCCACCACCATGTAGCCAGCCGACTCTAACTCATGCGCGATATCGAGTGCGACGAGAGCTTCATCCTCTGCAATAAGTACCTTCGTGGTCATAGTTCTCCGTAGTCGAGTTGATAGCAATCAGGTTACGAGGGGGATAGAACCAGCCTATGAACACCCCTGCGTGACGAGAGAACAGCATCATAGAAGATAACAGATTGGCTTTGAACAGAATTGTACGTGACGGAGTAGCCGTGGATTCAGGCTATGACGGGGAACAGGATCACGTTGCCGGCTTGGTATTATGAGCCAGCGTTCGCGGCGCATATTCAACTATTCGGCGTACTAAGCTTCGCTATCGTGGCATTCACCCAGTCTGGACGGAGAGCTGCGGGTAAGACGAAGTGCAGCCGTGCCTTGGATACCGGGTGGGTGCATTCCAGTATCGAGCTCACGAGGTGCAGATACGGCGCGGAGCCTCCTCCGTAAAAATTGTCACCGAAGAGCGGAAGCTGCTCAGATGCGGTGTGGACTCGAATCTGATGAGTTCGTCCTGTGATAGGCTGTGCACACAAAACAGTCAGCTCCGCTGAGTCGGATCGAGCTTTGCCGAGATTGGTGATAATTGTTTCGGCGGATTTGCCGTGTTCGCATGCAGTTGTGCGCAGTACGGGATGCAGAGGATCTCGGCCTATTGGTGCGGTGACACGCTTTTGGTCCCACTCGCATACTCCTGTCGTCGCACAGAGGTATTTTTTTGTGACTGCTCTCGACTCAAACGCTTGCTGCAGTGCTGCGTGGGCTCGAGCAGAGGTACTCACAATCACAAGGCCTTGAGCAGATACATCCAGGCGCGAGGGCATATGAATCGGTCGATTACAGAACTTCTCAAGAGAGGCCTTCAGGCTGAAATGCCGCTGCTCCTTCGCGGGCATACTCGAAAGCTTCGGGGGCTTACACGCGACTATAATATCTTCATCCTGATAGACCACGAAGCGTTCATCGAATGCGGGAAAGACCATCTGCGCTTGTGATATCTCAAATTTCGGCTCGTAGTATTCAATGCGGCAGGGGAAGCGAAGTGGTTGATCGTGCAGCGCTGGTTGCCCGTTCACGTAGATACCGCCGAAGTCGAATCGCTCGGCCCACGATTGGGGATCTATGTGGGGAAGATTGGTTCTCAAGGCGTCAAGGAGCGATGTCGGAGCATCGTCTGCCGAGTAGTACGTCCAAACCCAATACTGCGTACGAAGCGTGTCGGTAACGAGGCGAAGCCGTGATTCATCGACAGAGACGGTTTTCATAGGGGCGCGGTGGTGCCAAGTCCCATCCATCGGTTCGCCTGGTGGCGGAGTTTGGATGCGATCGCCAGCCTCATGCGTTACTACTTGGAGCTCTTAGGCTTTTGGCTCTGATATTTTTTGAATGCGTGATC
>JBIIYC010000241.1:0-3415 GCA_044347025.1 Bdellovibrionota bacterium | reverse complement strand
CCTTGAGCTCCTGACGGAGGGCGAACTGCTTAGCTGCCATCTTAATGCGCTTTTCGTTACGGAGAGTTGTGCTTTTCTTTGCCATACTATGTGTCTACTACTGACGTTTTTACTTCTAACGTCTACTACTGCCGTCTAATACTGCGATACGCTCGCTTTATTACCGTTACAGGAACTTAGAGCGCGAATGATATCATAACTTTAGGGGATGTCCAGGGTAGCCGGTTAAAAAGCCTGAGGTGATCCAACTTGCTAATTTTATGTGGCTTTTTGGCCCAGCTGGTGTTGCAGGGAAGGGGCCACGGAGTCAGAGCTGACTGACTCTCGCCGATTTGAGGGGCACCGTGGTCGTTGCGGGAACTCTCGCCTGAACTGATACCGAACTATTTTCTTGCAGACGCCATGCCCCTATGGCACTGTCGATCGCATGAACTTCGATTCTATTCGATCATCCGTTCATCACTCCGCTCATCATCGCGCCTAGTGCGCGTATCGTCCATTCCGTATCTCACATCTAGCCTTCTATTTTCCCTCTCTTTGTTGCGGAGGACTTGTGTCTTTAGTACGTGTAGCCATCCAGAAGTCGGGGCGTCTTACCGAGGCGTCCCGGACCCTTATTGCCGAGTGTGGTATCGAGATCGAACAGATCGGCGCCAAACTCAGAGCTCCCGCCTATAACTTTCCATTAGAGATGCTCTTTCTCAGGGATGATGACATCCCCGGGTACTGTGCCGATGGAGTGATTGACGTTGGGATCGTTGGGGAGAACATCATCGCCGAGCGTGGTTCCGATGTTCAGATCGTGCGTGAACTTGGCTTCGGGCGATGTCGACTCTCTATCGCTGTTCCCAAGAGTCTTCCGTATTCATCACTTGAGTCTCTCAACGGACTCAATATTGCCACTTCATATCCGAATATTTTGAGGGCCTTTCTTGAGCGAAAGGGACTTCGAGCTTCGATACACGAGATATCAGGGTCCGTTGAAGTTGCCCCGAGCGTAGGGCTCGGAGATGCTGTCTGTGACCTTGTCGGTTCGGGTAGCACCCTCATGAGCAACGGGCTTGTGGAAGTGGAGCCCGTTGCCTATTCGCAGGCGGTGCTCATCGCGCATAAACGACTCCCTCCGTCCAAAGAAAAAATCGTCAATAACCTCGCTTTTCGTATCGATGCGGTGCTTCGAGCTAGGAGAACCAAATACATCACACTAAACGCGCCGAATGAGGCGATCCCGGCAATCGTGGAGATTCTGCCAGGCTTAAAGAGTCCCAGTGTCTTGCCGCTGGTTGCTGAGGGGTGGAGTTCGCTTCACACCGTGGTGTCCGAAGATGACTTTTGGAATGTGACGAAAAAATTACGTGAGGCGGGGGCGCAAGGGATCCTCGTACTTCCTATTGAAAAGGTGATTGTATGAAGCTTGTGTGTAACCCTGAACGAGGGATGTGGGAAAGTCTGAGTCGGCGTGGCGGAGTAGATTCTACGGCGGTAGCGGAGCTCGTAAGAACGATAATCGACGAGGTGCGTCGAGATGGAGACCGAGCGTTGCGAGATTTCACGGCCCGTTTCGATGGAGCGGCACCTCAGAACTTTGCCTTGTCGATCGCCGATCGCGATTCACAGGCGGCCCAGGTGTCAGCAGAGCTAGCAGCAGCGATCGATGTCGCTATCGCAAATATCTCCTCGTTTCACGCCACGCAGCTTCAGGAGGAGATTGCAGTAGAAACGGCACCGGGTGTGGTATGTTTTCGCAAAAAGATCCCGATTGGGCGTGTTGCCGTGTACGTGCCCGGCGGCAGCGCTCCGTTGTTCTCGACCCTCTTGATGTTGGTGATTCCTGCAAAACTCGCCGGCGTTCGCGAGATCGTGTTGGCGACACCGGGCGGGAAAACAGCCACCATTCCACCAGTAATAGCGCTATGCGCGCAGCGTTTGGGCATAGATGAGATCTATCTGATGGGTGGTGCGCAGGCGATCGCTGCGCTGGCCTACGGAACCGAGAGTATTCCGAGGGTTGATAAGATCTGTGGCCCTGGCAATCAGTTCGTTACCGAGGCAAAGGTTCAGGTATCCAGCGCCGGCATCCCGATCGATATGCCAGCTGGTCCCTCCGAGGCGCTGGTGATTGCGGACAGTGGGGCGAATCCACGTTACGTTGCGGCGGACTTGCTGGCGCAAGCTGAACACGGAGTTGATAGTCAGGCAGTGTTGGTGACAACCGATCGGGGCCTGGTACGACTCGTGGAAGAGGAAATAGCCAGACAGCTTGAACGGTTGCCGCGAAAGAACATCGCCGAGCAGGTCATGGCGCGAGCGAACGCGGTGGTTCTGCCGACGGTAGCGGATGCCGTTGCATTCTCGAATGTGTATGCCCCTGAACACCTTCTACTCAGCGTCGAAGACCCTGAACGCTACGTGCCACTTGTGCAAAACGCGGGGTCCGTCTTTCTGGGATACTTCGCTGCGGAGTCCCTGGGAGACTATGCATCCGGTACCAATCACGTGTTACCCACAAACCGCTTCGCGACCGGGCTATCAGGTGTTTCGATAGATAGTTTTGTAAAGGCCGTGACGTTCCAAAGGGTCGACCGGCGTGGACTACGGGGGCTTGGCCCCACGGTGGTCGAGATGGCGCGAGCTGAGGGGTTAGAGGCGCACGCTCAGGCTGTCGTCGTTCGAATGGAGGATGCGAATGGTCTCTAGTCTGATTCGTGAACAGCTCACAACGAGTGTCCTGTACTCACCGGTGTTAGTCGAGGTCTCCGCAGCTGCTCGTGTATACCCTGATGTGAATCAGAACTCCCTTGAATCGGGGCTTACTCGGTATTCCAATCCGAATGAGCTCCAGCTCACGGAGATCCTGGCGGGCTTGAGCGGTGTCTCTCCAGAGCACCTCTTGAATGGTAGTCGGAGTGATGAGCCGATCGATCTCGCGATCAGGATGGTTGTTCAAGGAGCGATCTCATGACAATAGCGGTTGTTCGGTACAATGCGGGGAATATTTATTCGGTGTGCGCCGCACTTGAGAGACTTGGAGCCGGATATGAGGTAACCGACCAGCCGGAGCGGATTCTTGCAGCGAGTCGAGTGGTCTTCCCGGGAGTTGGAGAGGCTCGAAGCGCGATGCAGTATTTGCGGGCGCGTGGGCTCGATAGGGTACTCGCTGATGTGAGGACGCCCCTGTTAGGAATCTGTCTCGGCATGCAACTCCTGTGTGATCACTCCGAGGAGAATGAGACGGAGGGGCTCGGGATAATTCCGGGTCGCGTACGTCGTTTTATGACTCCTCGTAAGATTCCACACGTCGGATGGAGTCGGATCTCGCCATCGAGTCACCCACTGTTCAATGGGATAGAGGAAGGAGCGTATTTCTATTTCGTCCATAGCTTTCGGGTCGGTAAGGGCGAGACCTCGATTGCAA
>JBIIYC010000005.1:0-36185 GCA_044347025.1 Bdellovibrionota bacterium | reverse complement strand
TCGAAGTCCTTGCTCCCTTTCATAACTGCAGCAAGCGCCTCTTCGGCGGAGGTGTAGGCCTCAGCGGCTGGTTTGATCTGCTCCCCGGCCTCTTCCTCAGCGGAGTCGGCTGCTCCGGTACCGATGTTTGGGTTGTTTGATGAATCCCGTCGTTCAAAACCACCGATATTGATCGGCTGATTCGACGTAGTGGCGGAGGAGCTTGAGGTGGAGCTTGGTGTAGCAGTCTCCGTTGATGTCGTAGTGGTTTCCTGCTGTGGTGAACGGGTCATCCACCAACCGCCAATCAGTACTGCAACGAGGACAACAGGGAGGATCTTTTTCATGGGTACCTATTCTTACTTTCGGAAAATGCTCTCGTGACGATGCCACCTACGTTTCTATCTGCAAAGCCTGTAGCGTGACGCCACAACGCTTAGACGACGGAGGTCCGGATAGTATTTACTTTTCGCAGTCTCAAGACACGTCCTCCCGAGGAGAGGGGTGATCCTGAGCATGCATACCACCTACTACTTCGGCAGCGGTGTGCCTGTCTTAGTAGAGTTTACAGGGAGTTATAGTTCAATTTCGACCAGAGGGAAAGCTCGATTCACGAGCCGCTGGAGCTACGCCGCGCGCACTCCTACATGGGTCGAAAGTCCGTTTTAGAGGTAATCGAGCACACGAAGTGGGCCAGAATCTTGATCGCGTACTCCAGGTCCTTGTAACTGCAGACCTCTACCTGGCTGTGCATGTACCGATTGGGTATCCCGAGGGCAGCAGCGGCGACCCCACCTCGAGCGATCTGAATCGTGTTGGCATCGTTGCCGAGGGGGCGAGTAGAGGGCGCCGGTTGGAACGGACTCTTTGTTTTCTTTGCAGCTTCTTTGAGCATCTTCTCAACAACCGGATTAGCATTCGGGCCACTTGCGATGGTTGGGCCTGATCCCAATGCGCACGGGGTGGCCTTTGCGTTTTCGTTTCCAGGATTATCGGACGCATGCGTTACGTCGATCGCTATCCCGACATCCGGGTTTATTGCGTAGGCCGAGGTTGTGGCGCCGCGAAGGCCAACTTCTTCTTGTACCGTGCTGACAGCATACAGCCCGACGGAGAGCTTCTTGCTTGAGCAAACGCGCAGTGTCTCCATAGCAACAAACAGCCCGACCTTGTCATCGAGCCCCGGTGCGGAGATAAGATGGTTTCCAAACTCCAATACCGAGAGTTCGAAGGTCGCAGTGTCTCCTATTGTAACCAGTTTTTCGGCCTCTTTTTTGTTCTTTGCGCCGATGTCGATCCAGATCTTTTCGATATCATTCTTTGTCTTGTCTCTCTCCTCCCCGGATTGAGCATGAATCGGTTTGCGTCCGATCAGTCCTGGGACGGATCCCTTGGCGCCGTGCACTGTGACGCGAGCACCGTGCAATACGCCAACATCAATTCCTCCCAGTGCGGACACATAGAGAAATCCGTCGTTAGAGATATGACGCACCATCAGAGCGATCTGGTCGCAGTGGCCAGCGAGCATAACTTTGCGCTCCGCTTTGGGATTGAGTGCAACGATGACGTTCCCGTGTAGGCCCGTCTCGATGGAGTCCGCATATCTGTTCATTCGATCTCGGACGATACGCTGGATCTTCTGTTCCGCGCCGGTTGGTGATGGTGTTAGGAGAAGTTTGTGAAGAAAGTCTTTTGATTCCATGTCGTCTCGTTGTGTGGAGCGCCTCTGCCAAGTGTAGAGCGTTCTCCAAAAGTCCGTAGCGTGACCCCAGCTCTTGGCAAACGCTGTCTATTCGCAGAGCAACAACCTATAGTGATTTTCGGCCAAGTCCGCTCCAGTTGTACTGGCACGGACTGTCGCACATCACTATAGTATGCCTCTTTGGTAGGATGGACCAGCGCGGCTATCCGATGCGCTGAGTGACGCAACTATTTGGTACAACAACATGATTCCACGAAACGAAGCGCGGCGATTGGCCCAGCTTGATGAAGCCCTTTTAGACTCCTTTTCCGTGCAGGCGTCGGTCGCCCGAAAGCGATCCGCGTGGCGCAATGGTGTTTTGCGGCAACGCTTTGTCCGGACCAGGGGTGGTCTCGAAGGCCTTAGAGAGCTGGAGGCGTTTTTGTCGGCCAAGGGACTCTTCGATATTCGGATTGAGCGACATCGTTGGACAGATCTTGATGGCACCCGCTATCGCCACACCCTTGCTCGGGCTGCAGTGACTGATATGTGGCCTATGGGAACCCATTATTGGCTCCGTGATAATGCTATCATCGGGGCTCGTCTTCTCGGGAGCTCGCGCGCGCAGGCTCGGAAGGTAGGTCGGGAGCTGCTGCTTTCCGGTTTGGATTTTATCTCGTCTGTGTCTCAGTTGCAGCGTTTCGAGGGCATTATACGCTCGACACGTAGTCGATATCTCAGTGACGCCAATAACTGGCCTCACATATTCGCTGGCATACAGCACAACCTCAGCACTACAACCGTGGAGCCATGGGCGCACAAGCAGGATGCATGGCAGATCCTTGCGTGGCATCTCCTTGATGCAATTGAGGCAGGGGATATCGCAATGCAGGACCTCTCGATCAAGCATCGGCTCTTTCTTGGGTGTATTGTGCCGTTTCTGGCCAAGGTGTCGTTTTGGAAGTGTGAAAATAGTGGGTCGTGGGAGGAGATTCCGGCGGTTCGTACCTCTGTGCGAGCATGGGAACATCGACTGATTGTACGACTCGGCGAACTCGCAAAACGCCGCGATTTTTCCTTCTTAACAAGCCAGTTTAATCGGCACCGTGCATTTCTTGGGCCTCGGCTGGCGCGCAAGGAATTCGGAGATGCTGTTGCTTTCCTTGATTCGAAAGCAAGTGCTGTCATGGTGCGGGATCTTCCCTTTGAATCTCCCGGATATCCCACTCGAGATCCGAGATTTCGGCGTGAAGATGGTGCGTTAATCTATCTGCTAGAGCTCGATTATGTCGCGTTTCTAGCCGATAGAGTCGGTAAAAGTGCACGGTGGATTCGAACGATGGAGGATCGACTTCTTTCGGTAATCGTATCACTTCAGGATTCTCGAAGCGGTGGAATTTCGAGATATCGAAACGATTCGTATCAGCGGAGTGGTTTCTTTCGCTCCCTCACCGTAGCAAAGCTAAACGCTCTGTATGGTGCACCATCGGGTGACTCAAGCACGCACTTTACGGAGCGAGGTCGGATCGTTCCGAAGGGGAGAAACGCTGCCTGGACGCATTTTGTTGCCCAGCTGGCGGCTTGGGCAGGGCGCCGTTTTTTGGAAACAGGAGAGCGCCGGTATCGAGCCCTGCATGAGCGCTTCTTTAAGCAGAGTCTGGCCCTGGTCACAGCAAGCAACGAGCGAAGCCTCGATCTCGATTCAAAGGGGCGGGTGCGGAGCATCGCTATCCCAGCGTGGCGCATGCCCGAGTGCTATATCGCCGATCGTGACCCGCGGGGACGAGAATTGGTATTTCCGTCCCCTCATACTCCCCTCAATTGGGCAAGCGCCGAGCTTCTGGGGGCGTTCACGGTGCGTTCAAAGCTTGTAAGGCCGTAAAAGGCCGGTTTCACACAAGTCGCGCCTTCTAAGGAGCCCCCAAGATGTGTAGAATGAGCACCTGCACTGGCAGGGGGCCTTCGTTTGTACGCCAGCCTGCACATCACTGTAGTAGGAACTAAACCATGTCCGCTGAAGAGCACGCTGCACCGATTGAAGAAACTGTTGACCACGTAGCCGAGCGAGCCAATCGCCTCTCGAAGCTCGAAGCGATGAAGAGCGCCGGAGTTCATCCGTATCCGGCGCGATTTGAGAAGACCATCGACCTCGCCGATGCAAAACAGTTAGAGGAGAACGCCCCCGTTAAAACTGCCGGCCGAATCATGTTGTTCCGCCAGATGGGAAGCATCACCTTTGCCCATCTGCAAGACTTCACGGGCCGAATGCAAGTTATCTTTAAAAAGGATCAGCTAGGCCCGGACCTCTATAAGCTCATCACGAAGAACCACGACCTTGGTGACTTTATCGGCGTTGAGGGCACGATATTCACTACGAAGACCGGCGAGAAGTCTGTGTTGATCAAGGAATGGACCTTTCTGGGTAAGGCGCTGCTGCCGCCGCCCTCTAAGTTCCATGGATTGAAGGATCGAGAGATCCTATATCGCCAGCGCTATCTCGATCTTATGTCGAATGAGGAGACTCGCGAGCGCTTTAAGTTCCGATCGAATTTCTTGCGGGCTCTGAGAGAGTTTTATTGGCGCGAGGGGTTTCATGAGGTTGAAACTTCGACGTTGATGCACAAAGCCACGGGAGCAGCGGCTCGTCCGTATCATACGCACAATAACGCGCTGGACATTGATGTGGTGCTCCGTATTTCGCACGAGCTTCCACTCAAAGAGCTCGTTGTTGGCGGCTTTGAAAAGGTCTTCGAGATCGGCAAGGCGTTCCGAAATGAGGGGCATGATCCGTCTCGATTGCCGGAGCATACGCATCTTGAGCACTATGCGGCGTATTGGAGCTTTGAGGATAATATTCAGTTTACCGAGCGCATGATCAATTATCTGTTCGATCATTTGGGCCTTCCGAAGACCCTCACGTTGAAAGATCGCGAGGGGAACGAGCAGATCGTGGATTGGAGCACTCCGTGGCCGCGCGTCGATTACGTTGAGCTGATTAAGAAGGATACGGGAATCGACGTGATGTCGTATGACTGTGCTGACACCCTTCGAAAAGATATTCGGAGTCGCGGTTTTGAGTTTGAGGGGATGGCGGCGATGGGGGTTACTTCGTTGATCGATAACCTGTACAAGAAAGTAAGCCGACCACGCCTGATTCAGCCAACTATCTTGGTCAATTATCCTAAGATCCTCCAGCCCCTGGCGCGAATGAGTGACGTTGATAACCGTATGGTGGATCAGTTTCAGCTCGTCGTTAATGGTTGGGAGATCGTCAAGGCCTACTCCGAATTAGTAGATCCAATCGACCAGCGCGAACGCTTCGTTGAACAGGCCGCGCAGCGGAGTGCTGGAGACGAAGAGGCGATGGAGGTTGATGAAGAGTACCTTGTGGCCATGGAGCACGGCATGCCACCGATTAGCGGATGGGGTATGGGTGTTGATCGAGTACTCGCGCTTCTCACGAGTCAGGAGAATCTGCGAGATGTCATCTTGTTCCCGTTGATGAGGCCCGAATCGAAATAAATGGTGACACCTGAGTTGTCACAGGGGGATTAGGTTTTTATGTCTCGAGCTGAAGCTTCCGAGGTGCTTAGCCCAGTGATGACATTTCTGTGTCGTGAGCATGGGGGGTACAGTCCCCAGCGGCACTGGGCGTCCTTTGATACCTTGCATGTTCGTGTCATAGACGATCTCTTTTTCGCCGGGGACGTGGACTCGAAGACAGTGTGTGCGTTTGCGGCAGAGCCCCCGCACAGCGCTGATGTCGTTGCTCGCAGCATTCCCACTCAAGTTGCCCTGGAGCGGTTCTATTTTCATATCGCAGAGCCTGCGGTTCTATTGCTGAATCCGGAGTCTATTCCTGGTGGCGCGCCGATACCACAGCAGGGACTGTCGTTCTCGTTGTCGGGTAATCTTGGTGAGACTCAGCGAATCGTGCGGTCGGAGGTACCGGAGCTCATTGGAGCGCTGTCGATCGATCCCAAAGCTTTGAAAGAGCCCCTTATTCAGGCGGAGAAAGCTTTTCGAAGAGGGGCTTTATTTGAGAGTTTTTATCTCGCTCGCAAAGCGCGCCTGGCGGGAGTGGCTGATCCTGAACGCGCGTGGTTCTTTGAGCTCTTCTCCTTTAGTTTTTTTGGTGCTGCCGAGGATGCTTTGTCGCTCTACGAGGAGTACCCATATCGCGGAAGTTCTGAGCCGATGGCGCAGCTCCTCGCAGCTCGGTATAGGTTGCTTCTGAAGCAATTCAATGAGGCGCGCACCATTCTACATACGCTGTCGTTTCACGAGGAGCTTGCACCGTTTGCCCTCTGTGAGTTGGCGCGTTCGTTTGTGATTGAGAAGGAGTTTACCCGAGCGATAGACACAGCCACGGCAGCGATTGAAAAAGATAAAAGCTATGCGGAGAGCTACCTTGTTCGAGGTATCGCGCACCGTGGGATCGCTTATGATGCTGGCGATACGGATGGATTACGCGAAGCCCTCGCTGATTTCGAGAGGGTTGCTAAGCAGGGAGCTTATGGATCTGCAGAGGCTACCTATCATGCAGGTACGGTGTTCGCTCGCTTGGGAGCGCTCGTTCAGGCAGAGCTGGCATTCCGGCAATCGCTTTTTCAGCGAGATAGACTCTCCGCTCGAGATGCTCTGATTCGCGTATTGTGCGCAGCGGAGAAGCGCGCTGAAGCAGCGCAAGAGTTGTCGCTCCTTGAGCAGATAGCGCCGCAGTATGGGGCGGAATTGCGGGCACAGATTGGCTCCGCTCTGCACGAAGAGCCTCGTGCGGGTAAGGCCTCGAAGGGAGCAGCGCAGACCTCTGAGTTGTGGGCATCAGAGCCCGAAGAGATTACTCGAGCATCTCAAACGCTTCTGGATGCGTGGGGTGTTCCATTGAGCGGGGAGCCCTCGGATTTTGTGGTTCTCGATGATCTAATCAATCGCTTTGCGCCAGACGGAGACTTTCCCGTTGATGGGCAGTTCTCTGCGTTGCGTGTGGCAGGAAATGAGACGGTCGTGCGAGCGTTCGCGGGATTTGTGAGCAGCGTTCTTGTTCGGCGGGGACTCGCTTCGTGGGGAACTGAACTTGAGCGCTCGATTGCACTCATTTCGGCCCGTGATGCCACGAAAATACCGGTTGAATCTTTTATTGCCGAGCGAGTGCTCTTGGGCGCCAGCGGCGACAACCTCTCCTCAATTGAGTCTCTGGCTGTCGAGCTCGTAGCGGGCACTCCACAGATGACTCGGTCCCCGTCGATAGACTGGTGGAGTGGTGCGTCAGCTGCGGTGCTGGAGCGGTACTCGTTAGAGGCAGAGTGGGCGCGGACCTCGCTGCGAACGCTTGGAGTTACGCTCACAGGTTCGCTTAGTGACTTTGAGGAGATAGATAGCCTTATTGATCGGCTTTTTGCGCCGGGAGGCACGCTTCAGGAGGGAGCCCCTCGAACGCTTGAAGTGGAGATAGATCGATGGATCGGTGCGGTCGGACTCTTACTCGGAGAGGTGATAGCCGGGCATATCGAGTGTGTCTGGTCTGAGCACGACAAGCTGGAAGGGATATCCCTCCATAATGCTGAACTAGGTCGGTTATTTCCGATCGCAAAGGTGCAGCGGCGCGTTTACTTGGCCTCGGCTGCTGATTTCGCCTCCAAGCTTGGGAGTCTCGCGTGGGCCGTGGCTGTAGCGGCAGTGACAGAGGGGATTCGCAAGGGGCGGTATCAAGGAGCCATACAGGTTCGAGAGGCGCTCCTCAGGTATCTTCCTACCATCGCCCAGTTTCCGGAAGACGAGCTAGCCGGGGTCGTTGAGTCGCTCCTCATCGGAGCAACGCTCAGGTAAAGAGGAGCGGAATCGGAATCAGGGCCTTCGGGTTGTTGAGTGGCGGGAAGAGTCAGCTAGCAGGGTGGTGAACAATGTTCCCTGTTGCGCATTTCGATAGTTTGGCCTCTTCCTACCCAAGGCTTCGGCGGGCAAGGCAACTTCGTTGGAGGCACCGAAAAAATCCTCAACGTATCTCGGCGGATACGCCTCCGGTTTTTTCGGCGTCTCCGCCTCGTTTCGTCAAAACTCTCAAAATGCGCAGGTGGGAACCCTTTTCACCACCCTGCCAGAGGGGCTACGGTGCTTCTTGTGCGGTTTAATGATCGCACGTGAACATGCGGGGGCACACACATGTACTTAGCCGAAACCGTGCTGAGCCCCGCATCGTTGCACCCGATAGATGTTAGCCACTTGAAAGATGAGTTCGGAATGCTCATAGTGATCATGGCTGCATGTTCCTTTGTCGACTACATTCTGCATCGTGTGCGCCCTCTCGGCATGAAAAGCCCCGAGATTGAGTAGGAGATGCGCTACGGCGTCCATTCCTGGATGTAGACGGCGAGCCCCGTTCGGTCTTATATGGGTGTGCAGCAGTAGCTTACTTTCAAAGAGAACGAGACGATGATTGAAGTTCAGAACCTCTCAAAATCCTATGGTGATTACACAGCGGTTTCCGATGTCAGCTTCACAGCAACCAAGGGCCAGATCGTAGGTTTTCTCGGTCCTAATGGTGCCGGCAAGACAACAACTATCAGGATGCTGGCCACGTACCTTCCTCCATCATCCGGAACCGCACGTGTCGCTGGGTACGATGTTGTGACCCAGTCAGATAAGGTCCGACAGCGCATTGGCTATCTCCCAGAGAATCCACCTCTGTACAGTGAGATGACCGTTCTGGAGTATCTCAGATTTATCGCCGAAATTAAGGCAGTCCCGCGCGCCTCAGTTGCGTCGCGAATTGAACAGGTGATGGAGCGGTGCTTTATTACTGACGTTCGAAATAAGTTGTGTCAGCACCTGTCGCGTGGATATCGACAACGCGTGGGCTTGGCGCAAGCGATTATACATGATCCCGAGGTTATTATTCTCGATGAGCCTACCAGCGGACTGGATCCCAAACAGATAATCGAGATTCGACAGTTAATTCACTCGCTCGGTCAGGATCACACCGTATTGCTGAGCACTCACATACTTCCTGAGGTATCAATGGTGTGCAACAAGGTAGTAATTGTAAGCCGAGGTCGCGTTGTAATTGAAAGTCTTATGAATCAACTCTCGAAGGAAAAGGATCTCGAGCAGATCTTCCTTGAGAGTGTGAGTAGAGAAGATACGTTTGACGTATCTCCTCAGGTCAGCATGGCTTCGTAGCGGAGGAAACGTATGCGTAATGTTTTAGCTATCTGCAAACGAGAATTGTTAGCGTTCTTCGTATCCCCGATTGCATACTTCGTGATAACCGGATTCATGCTGCTCGTCGGGTTCTTCTTCTTCAATTATCTGGCCTTTTTTGCCCGGATGTACGAAATGTCTCAGATGATGGCATTCCGTGGTGGTCCCATGCCGAACCTTAACCAGACGGTAATAGAGGGGCTCTTTCAGACCATGGTAGTTATTCTTGTATTTCTCATTCCGCTTTTGACGATGCGAATTATCGCAGAGGAGAAGCGCCGAGGGACATTTGAGCTTCTCATTACATCGCCCGTATCAGTCTCGGAGATCGTTCTCGGGAAATTTCTTAGCCTCGCCGTTGTAGTTTTGGTGATGCTAGGCCTGACTTTCATTTTTCCCTTGCTTTTGATGGTGTATGGCTCGCCCGAGGTGCCGCCGATACTGTCGGGTTTCTGTGGCGTTGTTCTCTGTGCGCTTGGATTTGCCAGTATCGGTATGGCAGTTTCGTCATGTACCGAGAACCAGATCGTAGCGGGTGTTACTAGTATGGTAACGCTGCTGTTGTTGTATGTTATTCAAGCTCCGGCTGAGTCGCTCGGTGGAACCTCAGCAGAGGTGCTTCGGTATCTTTCGCCGATTGAGCAGGTACATCAGATGGTCCGCGGTGTGGTGTCACTCCAATCACTCGCGTACTTTGCAAGTTTAATTTTTCTTGGCTTGTTTCTCTCGCAGCGTGCGCTCGATGCGCACAGGTGGCGATAGAGATTCATCGAGATTAGGTGATAGTCGAAAGGTAGAGACATAGTATGGAAACCCTTCTTCGCTTCTGCGGATACGTTGGTGCAGTGCTCGTCATCTTTGGCGTCCTGGGTGGAGTCGTCGTAGGCTCTTTTATTGAGCAACCGATCCTCTTAGCGCATCTTGTTCTGGGAGTCATTTGCCTTGTTCTCTGGGGAGTTACTTCGGGGCTCACGGGACTCTCCAAAGCGCGTCAGGTTGTTTCGGGGCGAACGGCTCGCTTCGGAGCGAACGCTCTTATGTACACCGTGGTCGCCACAGGCCTCGTGGTAGTCGCAAATGTGTACATCTCGCTCCACAACAAGCGCTGGGACCTGACCGAGCAGGGAGTTTATAGCCTTTCGGAGAAGTCGACTAAGGTTGTAGCGGCACTGCAGAAGCCCCTTCGATTGGTTGCAGTCGATGCCCCGCAAGTTCAGGACAAAGAGCAGACTCGCGAGCTCCTTGGTCTCTACAAATATGCAAATGAAAGCAAGGTTAGCTTCGAGATCCTAGATCCTCGTGCACGACCAGTTGAGATCGATCGCTTGGGAATGAAGCCAGGAAACCTTCTGTACATTGAGTACGGTGAGGGGAGCTCCAAGGTTGTTAATCGACTAAATCAGATCGATGAGCAGTCAATTACTAATGCAGTGTTAAAGTTAACTCGTGGTGCAGCTCGGAAGCTGTACTACGTTCAGGGACATGGCGAGCCGTCACTGGAATCCCAAGGCCAGGGGGGCATGAAGGATTTCGCCGATGCGTTGGGTGATGAACATATCGCGATTGAGGGGCTCCTCTTAGCGCAAACCGGAAAAGTCCCCGCGGATGCGGCAGCGGTGATCGTCGCAGCTCCTACGAAACCGATCCCTCAAACAGAGCGAGACGCGATCATTCAGTATGCGAATGCCGGAGGAAGGCTTCTTCTGTTTGCAAACGCCGAGGATGTTGATTCTGATGAAATTCGGTCCCTCGCCAAGGAGTTTTCAATTGAGGTGGGTCGCGATGTTGTTCTTGATGAACAGCTTCGATTATTCGCCGGACCACAGATGGCTGTTCAGTTCCTGGCACAGACATTTAGACCACATGCGATTACGGCGGGATTGACGAAAGCAGAGCCAATCGTTTTTACCTTCGCATCGAGTGTTGTCGCACCCCAGACCCCATCGGCTGGATATCAATATACGGAGCTCCTCACATCCGGAAAAAACTCTTGGGCAGAAAAGAATATTGAGATGCTCTTCAGTGCTGACGGGGCAACGGCGTCCAAGGACCCTGAGGACGTGAAGGGACCGGTGTCGATAGCTGTGGCGATGGAGCGGGAGTCGGATGCCAAGAGCACCGCCAGCTCGGATGAGAAGTTTAAGACTGTGACTCGCGTGGTTGTGTTTGGAGATGCGACCTGGGTGGAGAACGGAAACCTTGCAAGTATGGGTAACCGGGATCTGGCGCTCAACGCAGTGAATTGGGTCACTGGAGAGGAGGGTGGTATCGCTATTGGCCCGAAGAGCATGCGAGCCTCCGTGGCCCCGATTCCAGCTGCGACATTTAATATCATCCTCGCATTGAGCTTCTTAGGCCCTGAGGTGATTCTTGTGCTGGGGCTCTTTATCTGGTGGCGAAGACGCATGGTTCTTGCCTAAGGAGCTATGATCGGGTCGTCGTACGAGATCGTATCGGGAGCGGAGCATGAATCTTAAGAAAACGGTCGTTTTAGGGGCGCTTCTCGCCGCAGGTATCTTGTATCTGAAACAAGTCGAGATGCCGCACCGGGAGCTTGAAGCTGGTCAACGGATGGCCTTCGCCAAATTAAAGGAAAGCGAGATCTCGTCCCTTGGGGTCACTCAGCGAGATGGCGATGAGCAGCGTTACGAGCTTATTCGTGGCGAATCGAAGACAGCAGCGCTTACTGCTCCGGAGGACACCTCTATTCGTGCTGAGCACTGGGCTATAGCAGGTCTTGCTGGAGCGGTCGTGGATGCTGCACAGCTTAAGGCGCTACTAGATGGCTTGAGTGCCTTGAACGTTGAAGGTCCGCTTGAGGAACGAGAGATGGATACAGATCTGGCGGTCTACGGCCTCGACAAGCCAGCTCTTACTATCGTGGTACATGAAAAAGGCGATCGAAGTACCGAGGTAGCATTCGGGAAAAAAAACGAGTACCTCAGCAAGCGTTATGTAAAGATTTCGGGTCGTTCAGGCGTATTCCTGATCGACGACGCGTCATTTGCGGTGCTCAACAAGAGTCGCTCTGATATTCGCTCAAAGACGCCATTTGGATTCTCTACTGCTGACGTTAGAGAGGTTCGCTTGGCGAGCTCCCAAGGGGGCGTGCGGATCGTGCAGCCGGTTGTTGGTGAGTGGAAGATCGTCGAGCCTAAGGAGCTTCTGGGTTCGACGCAGGCGGTTAGCGAACTTCTTCGAGCTATTCAGGGGGTATCCGTCTCTGAGTTTATTGATGGAGCGCACGCGAAGCGCGGGGAGTATGGATTCGGCATGCCTCGCGTTCGCATAGGTATAACCTTCCGCGATGGTATTGAGCCGAAAGATGTTGAATATCAGTTGGCGAACAAGAACGCTCAGAGCGGCGATCCGGAGGAGTTGTACTGGGTGTCGTCACAGTCGGACACGATCTTCAAGCTGCAGAGCGATCCATCCAAGAGTCTCGTCAAGACTGCGGATGATCTACGAGAGCGGCGTATTGTTAAGCTATCAACCGCGGAGATTGAGCGGGTGGTATCGTCGGGCGAGGGGATAACCCCGGTCGAGGTGGCAACCAAGGGAGTCGCGTGGAGTGTGAACGGTAAGGATTCGGATCCTGAGTTTACAGAGCAGCTCCTTGCGGATATCGGCGCTCTGCAGGCCGAGGAGTTTCCTGCCTCGGTTCCGGAGAGTGCTTTTTCCAAGCCATTCGTGGTTCTGACCATCACAAAATCGAACCCCGAGAAGCAGGTTGTGACCGTTACGGTCGGTGCCGAGACAACCGGCAAAAACGGGGAGCCGATGCGGTTCGTGCGCACCTCTGATTCTGATACGGTGTATCTCATACGGGATGTTGAGGCGAAGCGGATCGTCCCCCATGAGGAGGTGTTGCTTCCCCGAACGACCCCGACTCCAGAGCCCACCTCACGCAGCTAGGTTTATCGAGCAGAGTCTGGGGGGCTAATACGTTGGCACCATTGCATCCCCATGGGCACTAGGGTATCTCCCACTGGCTGCGAGGAGTGTCGCTTGCCGGTGGATTGTGAGACACTATCTCAGTGGTTCCATTTCCCAGAGTGGCGGCTGTGCTATAGTGACGGTCAGCGATGTTTCGTAAACTCCTTCTCTTTATTCTTACTGTTGGTAGCTCGGTTGCTCTGGTTGGTGCGTTGTTCGCTACCTGGGGCTACTTCTATCTGGTGAGGGATCTCCCGAAGCTCGCTCGAATTGAAGATTACAAGCCGCCGGCGGTTACCCGAGTTCTTGCGCGCGACGGAACCCCAATCGCTGAGTTTTTCTCTGAGAAGCGTTATCCAGTCAAGTTGAGCGAGGTGCCAGATCGGATTCGCAAAGCGTTTTTGGCTGCGGAGGATGCATCGTTTTACAGTCACCACGGCATCGATCCGCAGAGTATCGTGCGCGCGTTGTACAAGAATCTACAGAGTGGCAATGCTAAGCAGGGAGCTTCGACCATAACGCAGCAGGTCGTTAAGAATCTTCTCCTAACACCCGAGAAAAGTTTAGTTCGAAAAGGTAAAGAGGCGATTTTATCCTATCGTCTTGAGCGTCGGTTTTCGAAGGATGAGATATTTGAGATCTATCTCAACCAGATATTTTTCGGAAACGGAGCCTACGGTATCAAAGCCGCAGCTCGAATCTACTTCCACAAAGAGTTAGCTGACGTGACCCTTGCTGAAGCAGCGATGCTTGCTGGTTTGCCGAAAGGGCCGAGTAGCTACTCTCCCCTGAGAAACCCCAAGAAGGCAAAAGAGCGTCAACACCACGTACTTAATCGAATGGTAGAGGCGCACTTCATCAGTGAGGCAGAGAAAAACGCTGCGTTAAAAGAAGATCTAAAAGTCTATCCTGCCTCTCAACAGAATATCTTCGCGTCTCCTTACTACGTAGGTGAGGTGCGACGTGTATTCGCAGAGCAGTGGAAGCATCTCGACCTCGATTCAGATGGATTGGAAATTACGACCGCTGTTGATGTGAAGGCAGACGCGATGGCAACCAGGTCGCTGCAGGCGGGATTACGTGAGGTCGATAAGCGGCGTGGGTGGCGTGGACCTAAGATGCAGATGACAGAAGCGGCATACCGAGGTGCGTATGGGGCCGAGTCTCTCTCGATGGGGGCGGCTCGTCCTGCGTACGTTAAATCGGTTTCGCAAGGAATCGCGAAAGTCCTGGTCGGAGGCCTAGAGTACTCTGTTAATTTGAATGAAGCGGGGTGGGCAAAAAAGCTCTTACTGAAAGACGATACGACGCGATTCGGGAATCCCGGAGACGTTGTAAAAGCTGGTGATGTGATCGAGGTAAGCCTCAAGGAGATGCCGGCTGCGCAGGGGCAAGCGACAGCGACAAGCACATCAAAAGTTGTCCTCGATCAGACCCCCGATATTGAGGGGGCACTTGTTCTCATCGACCCTTTTTCGGGAGAAGTGCGTTCAATGGTGGGTGGATATGATTACACCCAGAGCCAATTCAATCGAGTGACTCAATCATTACGACAACCGGGGTCCTCGTTTAAGCCAGTGGTCTATCTCGCGGCAGTTGATAAGTTCAATTATACACCCGCAACTATCGTGCAGGATGCGCCACGAACATTCCGGGTGGGGGATACGTTTTGGACCCCCGCAAACTTTGACGAGAAGTTTCTTGGTCCAATTACGCTACGAACAGCGCTAGAGAAATCTCGAAACCTTGTCTCTGCAGACATCGTATCGAGAATTGGAATCGATGCCCCGATTCACTATGCCCGCTTGATGGGTATCACGAGCCCGCTCGGGCGAAACCTCTCGTTATCTCTCGGTAGCAGTGAAGTTAGTCCATTAGAGATGTCTCGTGCCTACGGAGTCTTCCCAGCGAAGGGGGTGCTGTTTGATTCGGTGTTTGTTACCAAGATAACGGATCGATTCGGCAAGGTGCTCTTCGACTATTCTGTTGAGAAGCCACTTCGAGCTCGCCAGGCAATCAACGAGAACAGCGCATTTGTGATGGCGAATATGATGAAGGGTGTCGTAGAAAATGGCACTGGATACAAGATAAAGGAGCTCGGGAGACCGGTCGCCGGCAAGACGGGCACATCAAATGACCAGATGGACACGTGGTTTATCGGATATACTCCCTCTTGGGTGTGTGGAGTGTGGGTAGGATTTGATCAGAAGAAGCCGATTGGGCCCAAAGAGACGGGCGGTGTTGTTGCGGCCCCGATTTGGCTCTATTTTATGCGCGATTTCTTGCAATACGAGAAGCAGACTATGTCTGAGGATCTTGAACGTGAGGCAAAAGACGAGGCGGCGCAGCTCGGTATTACGTACGTCGCGCCAACGGTACCGGAACAGTTAGATTTCGCGGTTCCTCAGGGTGTTGAGCCCTTCTGGGTTCAGAAGAGTACGGGTAGCAGAACATCTGAGGGTGCTCCCGGTGCTATTATTGAGTATTTCGTCAGAGGCACCGAGCCTGAAGAGCACTTCGTTGGCGAAGGCGAGGACGAAGAAGCGAATTCGAGCTCATATCTTGAATCGCCTGAGCTATAGCTCATGGGTCTGAAGACATGCCTGCGTCATCGCCCGCCCTGTCGGATGAAGACCGACACCTGGGTGATCGTGTCTCCTCGCCGTAATTGCTGCAACACAGACTCTCCGCCGACGATTTTTCCAAAAATCGTGTATTTGCCGTCCATGTGCTGAGCATCGCCAAGTAAGATGTGAAACTGACTGCCACTCGAACGTCGCTCCGGATTAATGAGCTGTTTCTTGGCGTTGTAGCCGTCTGGCTTGCGAGCCATGCCGAGGGTGCCGAAGCGGTGAGAGCGAGAGCTAAATTCTCCTGGAAGGGAGTATCCCGGACCACCGAAGCCTGAGCCTTTTGGATCTCCTCCCTGGACCAGATATCCCGATTCAACCAGATGGAACGTTAGACCGTTATAGAACCCCTTGTCGGCAAGATACTTAAAGTTTGCGACGTGCCACGGCGCTTCCTCCGGAAACAGCTCAAAGTAGAGTCGACCCTTTGAGGTTTCAATGATAGCGCTGCGAATTTTAAGAAGTTCAGAGCGCTCTGGAAGTTGAAATGGTGGCTCGGCGTCGGCATACACGGTGGTGATGGTGGTTTGCAGCAGAGATACAAGAAGCACGATAATGACTAGAACGACACGGGGGCGGCGTATGCACGGAATAGATGTCGGGTAGTCGGAAGAAGTCACGCGGGTACTCTCATATAGAGTGGTCCTGCTTAGTGTGAGTGAGCTCAGCGGGATGAGCAACTCCTCTCATGGGGTATGAGCCGCCCGGGGCTCGAAACTTTGACGCTTGGCGGCAGCTCGGTAACCCTACTATAGTGCTGATAATGTTTAGCCCTCCAGAATCCGGGCCTGGACGGAGGGTTCCGCCGTAGGTGTGGTGAGGGGGAATAATCATTCTTTGTTACAAGGCCTTATGGCTAGGCGGTCCTGGCAGGGTGGTGAAAAAAGACCTCCGTCTGCGCATTGTGATAGGGTAACGGCAGGTCTCGTGGCGCCGACGAAAAAATCCTCAACGTATCTGGGAAGATACGTGTTCGTTTCTTTCGTCAGTCTCTGCCTTGTTTCGTTGTACCTCTGACAATGTTCACAACGAACCCTTTTTCCACCACCCCGCTGCCAGGCCCGTACACGCTATATCAGTAGTAGGATCTGGGATCCTCAAGGTATACTTGGGCTTACATGCGTTTCTTGAATGGTAGGTTAGCTTCGGTCTTGTTTCGTAAGGCGCTATCGCCAGCGTTCGGCCTTGCTTGCATGCTGATCACGTGGCCCCCCTCTAACCCTCTGGCTGCTGAGCGTGAGCTGTCGGGACAGCGATCGGGGCTGGATGTAGTACTGGTCTTGGATGCCTCGGGAAGCATGCTCAAGACGGACCCGAAGAATCTGCGATACGAGGGGGCCAAGCTCCTACTCTCTTTCTTGGGGGAGGGCGACCGGATCTCTGTAATAAGCTTCGCGGGGTCTGCTCACGTGGTTCGAGAGCTGACACCAATAGCTCAGGGTGTATCGCCGGACGTCGTAAAGCAGGTTGAGGCGATTCAACCCCTCGGTCCGTACTCGGACATCGCTGAGGGAATCAAGCTAGCGAAAGCGGTTCTTGATGCCAGCCCTCGGCCGGAGGCGCAGCGTGCGGTTATTTTGCTCTCGGATGGAAGGATGGAACCGGATCCGGCCGTGAGTCCCGCGTTCGCGCGGACCTTGGAGCTCGTTCATGACGTTCTCCCGGATCTGAAATCGAAAGAAACAAAGGTCTTTACGTTGGCGTTCAGTGATCAAGCCGATCGAGCTTTCTTGGCCGAGGTGTCGACCGCCACGGACGGACTAACCTGGTTTACTGCAACACCTGAAGACATCCATAAATCGTTTGCCGATCTCTTTCTTGCAATCAAACGGCCGCAGTTCGTCGCTCAAACAAATCGCGGCTTTAAAATTGACGAGGATGTCGATGAAGCTACCTTCTACATCAATCGAGAGCCGGATGCGGTCCTTACGCTTACCTCTCCCAGGGGCGAGCAAATGGCTGCCGATAAGGCACCGGAGTGGGTCCAGTGGTTCCGGGGACAGAACTTTGATGTGATTACTGTAAAGGAGCCCGATGCAGGTAACTGGTTGGTTGGGGGCACCGTATCGCAGGATGGATTTGCGACAGTCCTCACAGACCTCAAGCTGCTCACGGATTGGCCCTTAGTCATACGAGCCGGCGATACACCCCTGGTTCAAGTTCGTCTCTATGAGGAGAGTAAGCCGGTTTCGTTGCCGGAGATGAGTGGTGTTATTCAATATGCTTTTCAGATATCGCCAACCGATCTCATTTCTGCGCCAATTGTTCAGGAGGCTCTGCACGATGATGGGAAAGGGGGCGATAAGCTCGCACAAGATGGGATATTCTCCGCGCTAGCCAAACTGGACAAGCCTGGAGAATATCGACTTACTGTTGTGGCAAAAGGGCCGACGTTTCAGCGCTCTCAGCAGATTCCTTTCACTGTTCGCCCACGACTCGTCTCCTTAAAAATAAAATCTGACTCGGTGAGCCATGAGGAGCATGAGCACAACCACGGAGCGGGCGGTGAGCCGACTGAGAAACAAACGGTGCCAGCACAACCGACGCCTCAGCAAGGGGATGATGAATCCGAACTCCTCGTCACCATTGGAAAAGAAGCTGTTGCCTTCCGCAACTTTGAGGTCACAGTCGTTGCCCTTGATGCGGAGCGTCGAAAAATAAAAATCCCGTTAAAGCGCACCGGCACAAGCAGTCTTGAGTTTTCAACGACCGCCTCCAAGCTTGAACGCGCAGGCGACTTTACCCTTCGAGCGGAGTTGCATGGCGAAACCAAGAAAGGCGAAGAGGTTGAGGCAGAGAGTTTGCCTGTGCAGTTCGCCTATCGACCACGAGCCGTTCAGGATAAACCAACAGCAGTTCCGGCGCCTGGAGACGGCGATCATAAAGAGGACACTCGAAAGACGGGAACGCAGTTGCCGATTGTCCCCCTTGCTCTCGTGACGTTCGGGGCTGCAATTATTGCCGGAGTCCTTGTAGTACTGACGAAGCGTACCAAGGAGAAAGGAGTCGTGGCACGACAGAAGTATGTGCCGCAGAAGCAACTCCTCGATGCCCTGTCATCACTGGAGGACCGGGTCTCCACGAACAAGGTAGAGCTGAGCAATCCTATCTTCGAGACTATAGAGAATGAGCGCGATAGTGGCATGACCATGGGGGCTCCTTCTCAGGACGTCGCGAGTGAGCAACCATCTGAGCCATCGGATGGCTCGGAGACACCAAGGGACGCGTAGTAGCTATGTGGATGATTATCGTCCTCGGTGGTTTGATTGAAGGCGCTGTTGTTGCGTTTATTGTCTATATCCGAGCTCGCCACTTGAATGACGATCGAATCGCTGCATTCGAGATGCTTCAGGATGAAGTTCAACAGAAGCGAGATTTGTGGGCAAAAGTTGAATCGATACGGGGCGATCTTGCTGGAGAGGAGGAGTTTAGAGCACGCGCCCGCCAGTTCTTAATTGCTCGCGAGTCGTTGAAAGCAGAGCGGGGCAGGGTAACGATTACGCAGGCCGAGTTGGAGTCGGTAGAGGTTCGCTTGCGGGAACTCGAAGAGATAAGTCGCGAACTTGAAGCGAGTACCATGGAAACCAAAGAGGAGCTCAAGATCCTCCAGAGAAAAGAGATCGATCTTAAAGCTAAAAACGATAGCTTGCGCTCCCAGATCGCTGAGTCAACTTCCAAGATGGATGCGTTGATGGCTGAGATTGAAATGACCGCGCAGATGCAGGAGCAGATTGCAGTTATGAAAGGGGAGCTACTTCGTGCGGAGGAGCAGATCCAAACCTTGCTCAATGAGATTCAGCTCAGTAATGAGCAGTATTTTAACCTTAAGCGACGCTACGATGCGCTGGATGTAGAGTACGCACAGCTCTATCAGCAGCTTACCGAGCAGCTCGCACGGTAGGCCTCACAACATATCGTATGGATCGAGATCAAAGGCAATCCTGCCTGCCTTGAGGGCCTCAGACTCCCATTTTAAGCGCTGCATTATCGTGTGCAGGGTCGCTGTCGAGGTCGATTTGAGCAGAATGTGGTACCTCCACAACCCGCGAGCGCGCTCAATTGGTGCCGGTGCAGGCCCTAGGATGGTGACTGGATGCGAGGCCGCCAATTGCTCAGCGTGTCGGACGATGTGTGATGCCTGAGAAAGAGCGAGCGAGGCGTCCTCTGCTGATACAAGTATTCGAAGAAGCTTTTGGAACGGCGGATAGCCCAGTGTCCGGCGAAGATGAAGCTCCTGCTCGGCGAATCCTCTGTAGTTTGAAGCTACCGTCATAGCGAGACTCGGATGCTTGGGCACTCGCGTTTGGAGGACTACGTGGCCTGGCGTTGACCGGCGTCCGGCTCGTCCAGCAACTTGAGTCAGCAATTGGAACCCCCGCTCAGCAGCCCGAAAATCGGGCATATGCAGCCCCACATCACAATCGACGATTCCAACAAACGTGACGTTGGGAAGATCGTGCCCTTTAGCGATCATCTGGGTTCCAACGAGGATATCGATGGCTCCCTCCCGAACGGACTGAAGGATCTCCACATAGTCCGATATCGTTGATGCGCTATCGCGATCAAGCTTGGCTATTTTTGCCGAAGGCAAGAGGGTGGCAAGTTCCTCGTGTACTCGTTCGGTTCCGGCGCCCCGATGTGCAAAAAGGGGCTCAGCATCGGGTTCAAGCGGAGCTGTTTTGCCGCACCCGTTGCACACCATCGGCGGAACCATGGAAAAATTACATTGGTGACACAAAAGCGAATTGGTAGTGCGGTGATACGTGAGAGTGACACTACAGTGGGGACAGCCGATAACCTGCTCGCACCCGGAGCACTGCAGGTAACTCGCAAATCCGCGCCTGTTGTAGAGGATAAAGGCCTGGCCGCCGTTAGCTAGTGTTTGCGTAAGGCCGCGCAGCAGGAGCGGAGAGACGTTCTTTGACGGCATCTCCCAGGGCTTGACGAGATTTAGGTCGACAATATCAAAACAGCTTGAGGCTGCTCCATGATATTGCTGAGTTAGTATGAGGTGTTGGTACTTGCCCTGAGAGGCATTGTGAAATGTTTCTAAAGAGGGAGTAGCAGAGCCGAGTATAACCGGGCACGAAGCGATCTTGGCTCGCACGAGCGCTAGGTCTCGGGCTTGGTAACGGATTCCCTCGCCTTGTTTAAAAGATCCGTCGTGTTCCTCGTCGACTACGATCACACCCAAACGGGACATCGGAGCGAAGATAGCCGACCGAGCACCAATGGCGATTCGAACGCGTCCGGAGGCGAGATCTGCCCAGTGTTGCCACCGTTCTGATGGTTTCAAGCTACTGTGAAGAATCGCGATCGGCTGTCGAAGGCGAGCTGCGAAGCGCTCCGTTAATTGCGGCGTAAGCGCTATCTCAGGAACGACGATGAGAGCCGAAGAGCCTCTCTTGAGCGCTTCGATAATGACCTCAAGGTAGACCTCGGTTTTGCCGCTTCCAGTGACTCCCTGCAGGAGAAATGTGGAGAAAGATCCATTGATTACATGAGGCTTGATCGCTTCAACAGCCGTCATCTGCTCGCTATTGAGCTCTGCTGAGGTCCACGATGCCCCATCTGAGCACTCGTGGGTCAGTGGCGATGGTCTATAGGATACTCGGGTAACGAGCCCCTTCTTCGCGAGGTTTGCGCAGACAGCCGAGGAAGCTCCGCAGAGAGTTTGAAGTTCAGAGGTAGTTCGTGGCACTGATGCTGTTGCGAGGGTGGAGAGCACCGCTTTTTGCCGCGCCGTCAAAGTGCCCTCGAATGCGCGACCGGCTTCGGTAATGCTATACGCAGAAATCGGGCGGGTGAAAGCGGGTGTTGGTACAGCCAGATCCAAAATTTTTGACAGTGGTTCAGCGTAGTATTTGGCTACCCATAGAAAGAACTCAAGGTGCTCAGGGTTGAAGGCGTGTGCGGTGAATGCCTCAGATGAGATCTTTTTGATGGAAATTGAGCGTTCCGCCATCGCCCGTTTCGCTTCGAGCTCTCGTGCACTATTGACGGATACTACAAAAGCGCTGGTAACGCGTCGTCCAAGCGACACCTGGATGACATCGCCAACTCCGAGATGCGGATGTTGTTCCTGGTCAAACTGATAGAGGAACTCTCCCTCAAGAGGCGGGATGACGGCCGTGAGCAACCCGAGAGTCGATCCGGCATCAGGAGAGTCTAGCGGCAGTGACAGGGAAAGCTGGGACATGACCGAATTGTAGTAGAATTTTGCCTATTCGCACAGCGCAACCTACGGGAATTCACCCCCGAATTCGGTGGCTGGATTGGGCCGTGAGCAGGGTCTCGTCTAGCCGGCGCTCCAGTTGTTGCAAGGAGAAAGCGCCGATCCGAAACAATTATGACCATACGTACGATTACTGAGGGTAGGAGCGGGGCTCTGTGGGAGTACGTTGGGTCTCCGAACGGACACGCAGGGTGGCGAAGAAAGGTTCCGATGTGAGTAAAGACCCAATATGACAGATCTCTCAAGTACCTTAGCTATCGCATTTCACCCGAGCAGGGTTGAGGTGGCAGAGATGCGACAGGGTCTACGTGGGCCGAAAGGTCTTTATCTACACAGTGTCGATATCGCATCTGACTGGATGTGTGAGAGTAGCGGCAGGATCGTTAATCGGTCCGTACTATCGCATGGTATCACGAGCAAAATCGCCTATCGTTCCTTTGCGTTCCGTCGCCGGCTAGTACTGGTGATACCGTCCGCACTCTGCTTCATTCGTACTATCGAGGTGCCCGCACGGCGTGGAGGCTTTCCCAACACAAGGATTGAGGGTGATGTGCGGGAGTACCTACCGTGCGATCCAGCAGATCTCGTGATCTCGGTAGCGCCATGTGGGCTCGGGGCGGACGGACGAGGGATCGCTCTTTTAGTTGCTGTAAAACGAAATGACCTAACCCCTTATATCGAAATAGCCTCTCACCTGATTGGTGAGATAAGGCTAGTGATCCCGGCGTGCGTAGCACGATGGAATGGTATTCACGCGGGGTTGCTGCCAGAGTCGCGTGATGTGGTTGTTCTTGCCCATGCCGAGGGGGAATATGTAGAAGCATGTATGTGGCAAGGGGAAAGACTTCTTGGCATACAGAGCGGCGTTCCCATAAGCGCCCAGTCGAAAGTAGATCTACTCCGACGAGATCCGACGGACTGGGGGCAGATGCTTCTCCACCAATCCGTCAGTGGCATATCTATGACCCAGGGCATCGACGACGTAGTCCCGCAGAGAGTGATTGTTCGCGGTGTGCATTGGCCCAATCTCTCCGATACTGTGGAATCCCGCAGCATACGTGCACACTGCACCGCCCCCCACGTTCGTGTGCTGGAGGCTGACGATCGTTGCTTCGATCAATCTGGCTCATACGATGCAACGCTCGGCGCACTTTTGACGGTAGATACGGGAGCGAACGCTCGATTGGAGAGAGTGTGATGCTCTATCTTCATCTTGATCATGAAGATGCACGAATCCGAAACCTTGGTATGTGGCGAGTTGGGTGTCTTCGGGCAGTCGCGTGCGCGCTGTTTCTGCTGGGGCCGCTCTGCTGGCTAGCTAGGCTCTATACCTCCTCATATCAAATCGAATCGAGCCGGGTGCAGGCCACAGAGGAGATGGCTTTGCGGAAAAGCGTGACGGACTTGGAAGAGCGACGGGCAGCACTTCGAACTCACCAGCGGCATGAAGAGGCGCGTGAACGTGCGCATACGGCTCGATGGACTGTCGTAGCAGCTTTAAACGCGCTTGAGGTGGTGCTTCCACGGGACGCCTCACTTACTGAGGTCGCACTACAGGGAGCCGCCCTTCGATTGCGTGGAATCGCAGCACATGGAAGAGCTATTCAGGTGCTTATCGAGAGTCTTCAACAAGCCTTTGTTCCTTCACAGTGCGTGCTTGAAAGCGTTCGGCGAGCAGAGGACCGACGTGCTGGGCACTATGAATTTTCGATTGCAGTGACGTTTGGAGCGAGTTTACGCTTGAATCCAACGAGCGACTATCAACACCATACAGCCGAACAAATACAGTAGGACATATGCGTCTTCCTCAGTATCAGTGGTGGTCTCTATTCCTCTATGAGTGTAGCAGGTGGTTGGGGGCTCTCGCCAAAGTGCGATGGAATATAGCGTTCGTATTGCTCGTCGTCGTAGTGCTATCTCTCGTATGGTATGCAGGTATCGCGCCCATACAGAGATCATGGAGTGAAGCTGCCCGAAGTGAGGAATCGATACGAATGCTCGGTGCCCAACGCGCGCAAGTGCTACGAGAACTCGTCGCAATTGAGCTGCCACCGGAAAGTGGCTCTCCAGATGCATTGAATGTCCGGGCAGGCGCCGATCAGCACGCAGAAGAACAGGGCCTCATCAACACGATGTATTCGGCGGCGGCAGATGCGGGATTCGAGGTGCGAGAGTTGACGTTTGATTCCAATTGTCTGTTGCATGAGGGGCGTATGACCGAAGGGTATCGTTTGGTTGGATACGGCAGATATCAAAGTGTAACGAGCTTTGCGCGAGCTATCGCGGAATCTGTGAGCGGTCTTGCGGTAGTGAGTTTACGCATGACCCCGCGAACTGATCTCGATGAGTGCTTGGATCTAGACGTCGTCGCTTGTGTTGAAGTTGTATCAGAGTTGTAACGACTATTTTGCGCACCGCGGAGATATAAAACACCTTTTGTTCAAAGCGTTGTTTTTCCCGGGCAATGAGCCTCATTAGTGGTTATTTCGCGAAGTGAATGACGAACTAGAATCGCGCTTGGTCACATTTCCGATTCTTTTATTCCAGCGTCACCATCTCATCACTCAGGAACTGAATAAAAGGGGGAGTGGAGTTGTTGTGCTGTCTCTCTCACTAAAGTGCCGTTTGTGAAGCTTCGTGATCGCTCGTTGGTCATCGATACCATCGAAAGAGAATCAAGCAAGGCGGCCTTACAGCACACCATCGTCGCATAGCGGGGCGATAAGCGCTGACTACTCAAGGGATGAGTCATGGGTTTTAAGAAAAGGTGTTGTTCGATAGCTGTCGCCGTTACGGCCACCTCTCTATGTGCATCAATTGACGTACGTGCTGAATCACGTGTCCGAGATGCCGGCTCGAAGGCCCCAACTGCAGCTAAAACGACAAACGCAACTGCCTCTACTTCTCGTACTATGCCGCAAGGCAATCCGATTGCCGTGGCAAGTTCAGCAGATAGTGATCAGGTATCGATTGTGACTGGGACTGCTCAGCCGAAGTTCACGGTTCATAAGCTATCCTCACCAGCGCGCCTCGTTGTTGATATTGAAGAAACTCGCTTGGGAGCCAGCCGAGTAATACCAACCGCATCGTCATCGCGACTCTCTGGTGTTCGAGTAGGAGCTCATCCGTCGAAGAGCCGCGTGGTCATTGATCTCAAGGAAGCAGGGTCTATTCAGCATGAGGCCCAGCTCAAGGATGGCCGGTTAGTAGTAACAGTGATGAGTGCTGGAAGCACAGCAACTCCTGTTGCAGCGAATACGACAAAAGCTCCGGCTCCAGTAGTTGCTACGCAGGTGGTTGCGGCACATGCTGAAGCGAAAGCAGCTACCGCTCCGGCTCAGAAGCTGGCCGTTCGGGCGAGCCTTGATCTCGACGAAGAGGTCGTAGCACACGGAGGCTCGAATCGTTCAGCCGAGCTCAATGTTGTGCCTCCTAAGCTTCCCTCAAGCGAGGAAAAATCAAATGAGCCGCAGGTTCGGTCTACGGCAACTGGCTCGCCAGAAAACGGCTCGCCAGTGAAGATTGCGCCAGTAGCCGCCCAAGCCGACGCGAAGACAATAGCGGAGCAAGCTCCGGCAGATCGTGCTCAGCCCAAGCCGGAGATGGTCTCGCAGGTAACAGGAGAGTCTAAGACTCAACATTCGACTACTCCAGAGACTACGGCAACCACTCGTACGCCGGAGAAGAAAGCCGATGTCCAACCAGTTGCTCTAGGCAAAGATGTCGCGGCTAAAGAGACTCAAAGTTCGAACGCAATTACCAAAGTGTCACTCGTTCAGGAGAAGGGAGCGAAAGCAGCCGTTGTGGTCGGAGTTAAGGGCTCTCCACAGTTTTCCCTGGACCGCACCGCGCCATCTGAGTATGTGCTGACACTCCACGATACGTCTGTGTCTGCGATGCAGAAGAAGCAGACTCTTTTTGCTTCTAAGGATGCTACTGGTATCCGCTCTGTGCGCGTAGCCGATGATCGAGGCAGCGCCTTGGTCCGGATCTTTACGCAACCAAGTAGCTATTTAACGGTACGAAAATCAGATGATGGCCTAGTAGTGGAAGAGACTCAGGACCTTGCCGAGGTAGCGCGAGACATTCGCGCTCAGATGGCTCCGGTGCAAGACGATCCAAAGGGCGCCGATGTTCAGCCTGTAGTCGCTACTGAAAAGGGTGACCAGAAGGCGAAGAAGGAGACCGCTCCGGTACAGCCAGCGGGAACTGCGGCCAAAGATGTTGCACCACAGAAGGAGGCTAAGCAGGTAAAGGCAGCTCCGGAAGAGACCAAGACCAAGGATGCAGATAAGAGTGGTGAATTGGGTGAGGTCGAGTTGGCGGCCCTCAAAGGAGATAGCTCAAACTATACCGGCCGCTTGATCTCGCTTGACCTCCAGGATGCCGATATCGACAGCGCATTACGCATCATCGCAGAGGTATCCAACTTAAATATCGTTGCAGGTGACGGTGTTGCCGGCAAGGTAACCTTAAAGCTGGTCGACGTTCCCTGGGATCAAGCGCTTGATGTTATTTTAAAGAGCCACGGCCTCGATAAGGTGCTTGAGGGTAACGTAATGCGAGTGGCTCCAGTTGATAAGCTGCGGCTTGAGCGTGAGTCTCTCAAGCAAGCGCGCGTCGCGGAAGAGGAGCTTGAGTCTCTCAGCGTCAAGTACATGCGGGTGAGTTATGCGAAGGCATCGGAGATCAAGGCGCTTGTCGAGACCGTACTCTCGGAGCGGGGGTCTGTAGCATTCGACGAGCGCTCCAATCAGCTCATCGTCAAAGACGTCAGAAAAGGTCTTCAGAACGTGAGTGAGTTGGTGAAGAAGATTGATCTTCGTACTCCTCAAATCCTTCTTGAGACGCAGATTGTTGAAGCAAATAGAAACCTCTCCCGTCAGTTGGGTAGTGAACTTGGCTTCCAATATATCCAGTCGCCCGCAACCGGAAATGGCACAGGACTCAATTTCCCGGCGGCAGTAGCGGTTGGTGGTAGCGCAGACACGACGAATCCGAACAGCATCACTGGCTCGGCATTTCCTGTAGCGACATCGGCAGCCCTCGGTTCTGCGGTCACGATGCTGTTTGACAGCGCGGATGGAACTAAGAGCTTATCGCTTCGTCTCTCGCAGCTTGAGCAGGAGGGGCAGGTTCGAATTATTAGCAAGCCCGCTGTGGCAACGACGAACAACAAGCCTGCTGAGATCAAGAGCGTGGAGAAGTTCCGCGTGAAGCTTCCGAACGGAGGTCTGTCTATTGCGACCGGTTCCGGCGCGCAGTCGAGTGGTAGTGGAGACATTGCCACCCAGACTATCGAGGCCGGTATCGTGCTCAATGTGACACCGCAGGCATCGCCCGACTACTACATTTTGCTGGATATCAATGCGAAGTCCAGTACGTTCGGCTCCCGAGAAGTAGACGGTATTCCGAATGAGATTGAACGGAGTGCGAGCTCTTCGGTGTTGGTATCGAGCGGTCAGACCTTTGCGCTTGGTGGTATTTACAAGATCGTCGAACGCGACACGGTAGCAGGTGTGCCCTTCTTCAAGGACATTCCGGTGTTAGGGACGTTCTTCAGAAATATGTCGACGGATGGCTCGGATGAGGAGCTGCTATTCTTCATTACGCCGAGAATCGTCGAGGGCAGCTTCGAAGATCCGGATGGAAACGTTAATCGATAAGGTGGGTGCGTATGCAAACAGAGGTGAGCATGAAGAAGGTATACGGAGCTTTCGGTGTGTTGCTAGTTTCACTAGTCGCACTAGCGTGCGGTGGAAATGGCGCATCCAACAACGACCAGGGCGTGTCGGTTACGTTTTTGGGGCTCTTTAACTCTACGTCCTTAAGTGTAGCAAATGGCGCGGGAGGTGCTGGAGCAACCGCAGGTAATCAAGGATGTGGACAGTTACCAGCGGTCTTCCTTGGTGGGTCAATCCAGCTTGGAACTGCGGCGCCGGAGCCGAATACCACCATTACCACTGGTAATTCGAGTGGCACAGATGAAGCGGGAGCGTATGTATCGGTTGTTGGAATACAGAACAACTTGTACGGACAGGTATTTCGAGCGGACCGAGTTCTACTCGATTATTACATTCCGGGTGCATCGGCTCAGCCACCTTCGACGAACGTTCCTGTCGCGCTGTTAGCCGGTCCCGCAGAGGCCGCATCGCAGACAAATAACATCGGCAACAACGGTGGCAATGGTAACAATGGAGTAGTGAATCCAACCACACAAAACCCCGGACTCCGAAGGCCAGGTTTTACGAGCCTGCCACCATCTATGTACAACATCTGTAATCGTGCCTTGGCCCAGATTACGGTTATTCCGGCAGCGGTGCGGGAGTGGTTGAATTTCAACCGGGACTCTCTTCCAGAGGCACCATTTGCCATGGAGGTAACGATCCGCGTTACGGGTCTCTCATCTTCCGGCAATCGGATCGAAACAAACGATGGAACGTTCGCCTTTGAGGTGTTGCCAGAGACCTACGTTGTTCCGACGGATGGTGAGCCCACCCCAGTTGGTACTGCAACGCCAACCACTGGAACGGCTACACCGACCCCGGTGCCGACAAGTAGTGCCGTGCTGAGCGCTGATTCGTCAGGAGTCGAGCAGCTTGAGGCGGCATTCGATCTGCAAGGCTCTACGGAGGCCGAAGAGTAGCAAGGGCTGAGTTTCAAGAAGTGGCGACCAACGAACGAGCGTGTAATCGGTGAATACCATGAGAACTTCAATTCGTAGGCAACAAAGTTTTGTGCAGGTAGGGGCTCTTATCGCCCTTGCGGTATTCGCTGGATGTCTCGGTGGGCAGGGGTCTACTGATGGCGGCTCTGGGGCTGACCCAGGCTATCAGGACGGGGTTTTTGTCGCGGGAGATGACACCACGGGATCGATGTCGTTGGAGCTCGATACTAACTCGATCGCGGTTGGCGACACTGCGAATTTCCACGTCACAGTGGTCAATTCCAGTGGAGCCCCAGTGCCGCACATGAATGTAGCGTGCGACAGCGAGGTCGGGATCGCGATCTTAGAGCCTCAAGTTGGTTATGAGCTTACCAATGCAAATGGAGTGATGAGCGGGTCAATCGGCTGTGAAAATGCCGGAAGTTTTCAACTCGTTTGCCGTTTAACTGTTGGAGCTAATCGCCGAAAGTTTGCCAGTGTTCGGTGCACGGGGTCTGTGCCAGCAGGGTTTCAGGGTTTTCCAGGGGCCGCTGGCGGAGGTTTAGGTGGTGGAGCGCAAACCGCAGATGATGGAGATGTTAGTATTATCCAGGCGGGATTCGACGATACGAACACGTTAGCAATAACGAACCTCGTGCCAGCAGCATCGATTGATATCAACCAGATTGCAGACTGCGACCCTGGCACCACAGCCCTAGACCCAGAGCCGTTCTACGATACGTACGCTGTGCTCCGAGTGGAAAACAATCTGCCGGAGCAGGTGGCGTTTGAGACCCTCCAGTACACTGTTTCTAACGTGGATGGGCAGGGCACTGATTTTACATCGAAGACCCTCGGTGTTACGCAGGAGACGGGCTCGTCGTTGGCCACCGCTGGAGGCGGAACCGCACGAATCTTGGTTCCTATCTTCAAGGCCTATAACGGCGGTAAGTGGGTAGGGGATCCGCAAGATCTCGGCATTCAGATCACAAACCAGTCCCTTCAGACAGTTAGATTTACCCTTCGCGGCCAGACCTCGTCCGGCAAGAGCGTGGAGTTGACGGCTCGAGCGACTGCATCCTTTGGATTCTTTGATCGCTGCAACTAGCTGAATTAGCTAGGGATGGCAACAAAAAGTTCATGCCGAGGCTTGGCATTCCCCTGGTTCATCGCTAGGATGCTGCGCCATGGACATAAAGGATATTGAAAACATCATTAAGATCCTCAAGCAGAATGAGGTAACCGAGTTTGAGCTTTCTCAGGAAGGCACAACTATCAAGCTTTCTCGTGCTACGGCCGGCGCATACGCCCATGTCGAGTCTCGTATGGAGGTAATTCCTGCGGTTCAGATGTCGATGCCAGTAGCGGCAGCAGGCGCTGCTGCGGTGCAAGAGGACCTCGGTCGCTTCGTCAAGGTTGAGTCGCCGATCGTTGGAACGTTCTACCGCAAGCCGTCGCCGGACGCTGAAGTGTTCGTGAAGGAGGGAGACTCCGTTTCTAAGGGGCAGACGCTCTGCATCGTAGAAGCGATGAAGTTGATGAATGAAATCGAATCTCCAACATCGGGCAGAATCGTAAAGATTTTGAGCACTGAGGGGCAGGTAGTGGAGTTCGGTGAAGTCTTGTTCCTGATCGACCCGGCGGCATAATTGCATGAGTTCTTTACCGTTCAAAAAAGTCCTCATCGCGAATCGCGGTGAGATCGCCCTTCGAATCATTCGTGCTTGCCATGAGCTCGGCATTCAGACCGTAGCGGTGCACTCGAAAGCTGACGAAGATGCGTTGCATGTGAAGCTTGCGACGCAGAGCGTATGTATCGGGCCTGCTCTTGCGAAAGAGAGTTACCTAAACATCGCTTCAATCATGGCCGCGGCGGTTGCCACGCGTGCTGATGCCATTCATCCGGGGTACGGATTTTTGAGCGAAAATGCCGCTTTTGCTGAGATCTGCGCGAGCTGCGGCATTACATTCATCGGACCAACCGTGCGCAACATGCGCATCATGGGTGATAAGGCGCGGGCTCGTCGAGTAGCCGATAAAGTAGGTGTTCCGACGATCCCAGGAGACAGTAAGGGCTTGCTAGACCCCGCCGAGGCGCTGGCTATCGCAGAGCGAGCTGGATTCCCGATCCTTCTGAAAGCCTGTGCTGGCGGCGGTGGACGTGGAATGAAGATCGTGCGTAACGCAGAGGAGTTCGTCTCCACATTCCAAACTGCGCAGCGCGAGGTTGAGGCGGCTTTCGGTGATGGACATCTTCTGGTTGAGAAGTATCTTCCAAAAGTTCGCCATATCGAGGTTCAGTTGGCTGGCGATCAGGCCCACAATGTAATTCACCTCGGTATTCGAGATTGCTCAATTCAGCGTCGCTATCAAAAAGTGATCGAAGAGTCGCCGTCAATCGGATTGCCGGCAGAGATGCAGGCTCAGATTCAGGATGCGGCAGTAGAGCTCGGTAAAGCCGTGAACTATTCGAGTTTGGGCACCGTTGAGTTTTTGGCGGATCTTGAGAATAAGAAGTTCTACTTCATTGAGATGAATACTCGTTTGCAGGTAGAGCATCCTGTGACGGAGATGGTAACTGATACTGATCTCGTAAAGGAGCAGATCCGTCTCGCTGCGGGCTTAGAGCTCTCCTGGAAGCAGTCTGATGTGAAGATGGTGGGCCATGCTATTGAGGCTCGAATCAACGCGGAAGATCCCCGAAAGATGGTTCCGTCACCGGGTCTCATTAAGACCTACCACCCACCGGGAGGAAACGGAGTGCGAGTCGATTCGGCGATTTACTCCGGGTACTCAGTCAAGCCGTACTATGATTCCATGATCTCAAAGCTCATCGTGAGAGACAAAGACAGAGAGTCTTGCATCAAGAAGCTCTTGGTTGCGCTTGATGAGTATCTGATTGATGGTATTAGCACTAACATCGAACTGCATCGCCGAATCTTATCGCACCCTGATTTTAGGAGTGGTAATTTCTCGACGAAGTTCTTGGATCAGACCCAGTTGTTTGACTAACTGCTGTAGGCAGTGAGGGCTGGGCGGTGCTGATGTCGAGCGAGGCCATGGCCTCGTTACTAGTCCAGACCGAGGTGCTCGTATGAATGGTCGTCAATTGCGTTTTCGTTTCCTCAGCGTTCTGTGTTCCGTTGTCCCGTTCACCTTTGCTTCGGCGGTAGCGCATGCGGAACCCCGTGAGCCTCGCTTGGTATTGCCCGAGTCTTCGTACGACTTTGGTTCTATCCCTCAAGGGCAGCAGGTTGCGCATGATTTTGTCGTTCGGAATGAAGGTGGAGCTGATCTCACTATTCATAAGATAGCCCCAAGTTGCGGGTGTACTGTTTCGACGCTCTCGTCCCCGGTTATTAAGCCAGGCGCGACTGAAACCATTCATGTCGTTTTTGATAGCACTGGCTTTCTGGGTAAAAAGAATAAGGTAGTTACCATTCTCAGTAACTCATCTGATTCGTCGGAGGCTACCGTAAAGCTGACGGGAACTGTTGTAACTGGTGTGACGCTCTCGCCTGAGCGTCTGGATTTTGGAGAGATTAGCCCGGCCGCATCTATTGCAACGCGAACTCGTGAATTCTCCGTTGAGACCACTGACGAGGATGCTCGAATCCAAGCGACCGCCAAGAGCCTTTCGAAATTTATCACGGTACGGAAGGTTCGCGCTGAGCCCCGCCGCATCACGTTTTCAGTTGTGCTAAACGAGGGCGCGCCGAAAGGGGATCTGCGCGATAGGCTCGTCGTTGAGTTCGATGGTGGGGGGCGAAATGCCGTCAACGTTCCGATTACCGCGTCTATCTTGAGCGATCTTCGGATTATTCCCTCGACAGTATCGTTCGGGCTCATGAGTGGCGTGCAGCCGATAGAGCGGCGCCTAAGGTTTGAAAACAATGCCGGACGTCGAGTGGAAATTACGGATATCGTAAGCTCAGATCCAGCAGTATCGGCATCGGTAATTGATCTCAACTCAGGCAAGAACGGGGTCATCGTTGTGACGCTTGATCCCCGGAAAGTCAGGGGAGATCTCCGTGCAAATGTAGAATTTAAGACCTCTCATCCATCAGAGCCAGTGGTTTCGCTAAGTGTCTACGGTGTTCAACCGCCACGGTAGCGTATGTGCTGGCGTGCATGCCCCGAGATGAGGGGACACCCAGATGCGTGTATGAGCTACCGGTCGATAACCTCAGTATTGCTCCTCGTAGTCCTCTATCTTCAAAGCCTTCCGTTAAGCGTTGCTGAGAGCGTTTCGTACCGCGGCCTAGCACTTGTCGTAGAGTCTCGGGAGCAAACTGCCCCTGGGTTGGAGCGTATCACCTTGTTCGGCGAGGATTTTTTGGTATCGACCGAGGATGCGGGGCGCCGGGTTGCAGTGCGGTCTTTGCAGCGCGCTTCCTCCGATGTCCCGTTTTCCTGCGACGTGGGCATACGCGTGCTTACGAGGGCGATCGAGGCCGGTGATAGTGAGGTGGCGCAGGAGGTGATGCATGCAGCAGGGCGTGGGGCTCTGTGTGCAGATGACGATGAGTTGCAGCCTTTGGGAATATCTGCCCCATTTGTGCCGTTTCTCGCAGGTGTTCTGGCTGCCGTGCGCGAAGGAGAAAAGCCGAACGCACTGCTGTGTAGAATGTACGAGGAGAGTGCTCAGGGTGGTGCTACTGCTTCGGTGCGTCCCACTCAAACCCTTATAGATTTCTGCGTCGAGTGGGTGATGCAGCAGGCCTTACAGAGCGCACTATCGCCTGGTGGTCTCGGTCGAGCGAGGGGAGTGCTTCGAACTGCAGGAGTATTTACGGGCAGTAGTTCCCGACAACACGAGGCTCTCGCGCGAACAGCGAGCGTACTCGATGCGCTGCAGCATTCGATGGATACGGCCGACTGGGGCGCGTGGAAAGAGTCGCGTGGTCGACTAGCTCAACTTAGTCGTGAGCGCATGATCGATGATCAGCGCATAGCTCGGATTGATGAGCAGTTCCTCGCGGCTGCGCTTGATCGGGGAGATCTCTCTGCTTCTGCTCGCTGTATTTCAGAGCTACCATTTGAGTTGCGAACGCCTGCTATGCATGAGCTCGTGCTTCGATTTATTCGTCAGCAGACCAAGCAGGGGATCGATTTTGAAAGCTACAGCATCGCTGTTCCGCTCGTGCGTCAGTATGCGGAAAAAGATGAGGAGATACTGGCTGCGTATCAAGCTCTTCAAAGTTCTCTCGAGAGAACTTTGAGCGTGAGCAGGCTCCAAGGAAGATCGAGGGCGGTTGTGGTACGAGTGCTACTTCTTATCTCGTGTGGGGTGGCACTTGGAATGTGGATCTATCGAAAGCGAATTAAGAAGAGCCAGAATACTCCGGCTTCTCACGACCCGAGCAGTGATGAATACGCGGATCTCCTGATGGTATTTGGGCTTGCGCCGGGTGCAAGCATCTCTGAAATAAAGAACGCATACCGTCGACGCATAAAGAGGTATCACCCCGATCTGCGTCGAGGGAGTGAGGTCGATCAGGGTGATTTCATTGCGCTAACCAAACAGTACGAGCGGTTGCTTTACCTGCAATCTAATCGAGGTGGCAGCACGGATACCGAATAAAGCGTCACCTTGGCAGGACACGGAGTCGGACCGGGAGGGGGGAGCACAGTCGTTCTAGGAGAGGGAGCCCGCCGTTTGGATGGTGTTGCTACCAGCCCGACAGCGGTCGGCGGCCTTCGGTGCCGTGAGCCAGTTGAGAGGCGCTGGCGAATCGCGGCTCGTTTTGAGCGCGGAGTTGAGAGGGGCATAGGACACGGGAACTTCTTGCGTATCGCACGACTACCGAGCTCGTGCTGTTGTGTCGTCGATAGCTCGGTAGCTCGTGCGCCGTTCTTCAGGGCGAGCGCGACGGGCGAGAGTGGTATCGTGTCCCCGAGGCGCTGCTCAAACGCTTGCAGCAGTGCTCTGCGAATTGCTGGGGGTATATCGCCACGGGCGTTGAGCAGAGAGAGTCCCCACAGGGGATTGCCTTCGGTAATTTGATACGAGAGTTCTTGTAGCAGAGGTATGTTCATGCCATCCCCTATGCATGCCACATACCAGGCTTTGGGATGTCTAAGTGCTTGAAATTGCATTCGTTATTGTGGGCCGCTGCGGGGTGGTGCTGCAGTGGTGAGGAGTGCTGCGCCAGCTCAGTTCGGCTGCTACCAGGGATAGCAGTTATAGCCGCGAAAGGCCGGCGATATCAGTGACACGGCGTAGCGTGCAGGGTATACTCGCGGTTTGCGGCGATTGGGGCGCGCGAGAAAGTGCACAAACCCGGCCAGGACCGGAAGGTAGCAACCGTAGTGCATGCATCTGTGATGCGTTCCCGATCGCCGTTTTTTGCTGCATCTTTCCGACACATCCACCTCGCTTCCCTAGTGTGTTTCGCCCCGAAGCTGGGTATTCTCCCAGAGAAGCAAGGCAAACCCCCTCCCTGCTGCGAAAGCTGATCGTGGGTTGCTCTTCAATTTTCAGTGCGCGAAAGAATCCTGAGTGCATCTCAGACTTCGGCGAGCTCAGTCGAGTCGCGGATGCACCTGCGATTTTCGCACGGACCGAAAATCGAATATCAACCCAACCGCCACTTTCTCGCTATGGGTAGGTGTCGCCTCGCTTGCCAAGCGAAACTAAACGTATTGCAGGTACAACTGTGTCGTATCTCGTATTAGCCCGAAAATATCGTCCTGCGGCATTTGCTACGGTAAGTGGTCAGGAGCATGTAACTCGAACATTAGCTAATGCTATTGCTCGCAATAAGGTAGTGCATGCGTATCTTTTTACAGGACCTCGTGGCGTTGGAAAAACGTCGGTCTCTCGTATTTTAGCAAAAGCGCTTAATTGTCAGGCTGGCACCGGAGCTGAGCCGTGTCAGGAGTGCGCATCGTGCAAGGAGATCACTGCAGGAACGAGTCTTGCTGTGCGTGAGATAGACGGAGCTTCGCACAACAGTGTTGATAATGTGCGCGACCTGATGGACTCGTTCAAAGCGCTTCCTCCGCCAGGATATCGCTTTAAGGTCTACATCATCGACGAGGTGCACATGTTGAGTATCTCGGCCTTTAACGCGCTCCTGAAGAGTCTTGAGGAGCCACCGCCGAATACCGTTTTTATATTGGCGACTACCGAGGTTCATAAGATCCCCGAAACCGTGATCTCTCGGTGCCAGAGACACGATTTCAGGGCGCTTGCTGTAAATGTTATTGAGTCGCGGTTGGCAGAGGTCTGTAAGCAAGAGGGCCTCACCGTTGAGCCAGAGGCGCTGACGCTCGTGGCTCGTTTGGCAGATGGCTCGATGCGCGATGCGCAGACCCTACTCGACCGGGTTCAGACGTTTTGCGCTGGTCCGATCACAGCCGCAGAAACGAGCCGAGCGCTTGGCTCAGTCGAGCGCAATGCTCTTATGACGCTCGCGCAGCACATCGTGAAGCGTGATGTAGCCAGTGTTCTTCAGGCAGTTGCCGATCTCTTTTCAACCGGTATTGATCCTGCAACGTTGCTCAAAGAGTTTACAAATTTTTGGAGAGAGGTGTTCCTCGCAAAGCTTGGCGGGGAGTCGCGGTTGAAGACGCTGGGGCTCAGCGATGATTCGGTAGTCGAGCTTGTACGTCTGGTAACATCGCTCGAAGTGATTGATGTGCAAGATCTGTGGGACCTCGCTCGAGAGGGGGCTGATCGGTGCTTAAGAGGATCGCATCCTCGTTATGGATTTGAGGCCCTTGTGGTACGACTCGCAACACGTCAGCCCGTGCGCGAAATGGGAGAGTTGTTGGGGCAGGTCTTAGCACAGTCGAGTGCTACTCCAGCGACTGCTGTCCGTGCCACACAGAGTGCGCCAGGAGCTGTTTCAGCGCCTCCTGTAACAACGGTGT
>JBIIYC010000239.1:0-3452 GCA_044347025.1 Bdellovibrionota bacterium | reverse complement strand
CACTTTTGTGGCCCGAATCTGGGATTCTCGGTGCCGTTTCCCTTGAGAAATACTCAGCGCCCCCGTAAAGTGAGGATGTGCCTGAACTATCGCAACGCCTTGATATTCTTGGCAGACTTATCGCGAATCGAGTAGTGCTCGCGGATTTTCAGACACGATCATTTTCTGACCATGAGCCGACAACTGTGTGCCGAGCTCAATAGGGTTCGAACTGTACCGAGTAGCTGTTGTCATGTCTGAGTCCGAAACATCAATCACCGCAGAGAGCAAAGAACGGGAATCGATTGAGCCGGTCATCTACGAAGCCTCTGAGCACTCAATTCAAAAAAACGACATCGATGAAGATGCGCGCAAAGTTGTATATCGTCTACAACGAGCTGGTTTCAAAGCCTACATCGTAGGTGGAGGCGTTCGCGATATCTTGCTCGGAAAAAAGCCGAAGGACTTCGACATCTCGACCGATGCAACGCCGAAACAGATCAAATCCCTTTTTCGAAACTGCCGCATCATCGGCCGTCGATTCAAGTTGTGTCACATCTTCTTTGCGCACGGCAAAACATTAGAGGTTTCAACATTTCGCGATTTTGTCGCGCCCCAAGAAGCTCCGGAGGATGAGGGACAGCCCACCACTCCCGTGGCGCCAGTAGCAAACGACAACCTTTACGGTACCGAGGAGACAGACGCTCTACGACGAGATCTCACAATTAACGGCCTGTTCCTCGATGTGTCGACGATGGAGATCATCGATTACGTCAACGGGATGAAGGATCTTAAACAGGGGATTGTGCGCATTATCGGGGAACCTGAAGTTCGATTCCGCGAGGACCCGGTACGCATGCTACGAGTGGTACGCCACTCGGCTCGCAACGGTTTCCACATCGACCCACGCTGCTGGGAAACCATCCTCACAAATTCTGCACTAATCACGCAAAGCTCGCAGGTTCGCGTGTTCGACGAACTCAAGAAAGACTTCACATCGGGGTGCTTCCTCACCATCCTCTCACTACTCGGAGAAACTGGCCTGCTTGAGTACCTTCTACCAGAGCTGCTTGAAAACAATAGCCGACTCCTCTCAGCCGAAAGCGATTTCAGTATCTGCCTTGAACGGATCGACGATCTCGTAACCGAGGGAGAGGACGTTTCTCCCACGGTCGTACTAGCAATCATCGCGCTCTTTACAGCGGGCGACTCGATATGGCTTCGAGACCTTGCCGATTCCATCGGCGAGGTAGGCGAGCTTGCGGACCGGCTCAGTAGCGCATTTACCCGCCTCATGGTCCCTCGCAAAGAGAGGGAGCGGATTCAGATGCTGCTAACCCAGTGGTCGCGGCTCCGCGCGGTTGCCCCCAAAAACCTCAAGGCAGGCGCGTACAAGCGGTCGCAACTTCTTCACGAGCTTATCTCGCTTATGGAGATTACAGGATTTACCCGGGAGGATGGACAACGCCTGCACATACTAAAGTCACTACTTGACTCCGAGCATGGGGTACATGAGCATCACGATCACCCCCAGAAACCGAGCCATCTGCAAAGACGACGGTAAACCAGCCGCACACAGCACCATGACCAGCATTCTTCAAACGAATCACGTAACGAAAAGCTACAACGGGCGCAACGTAGTCAAGGGCGTGAGCGTCGCAGTTCGCGCGGGAGAGGTAGTCGGACTTCTCGGCCCCAACGGTGCGGGAAAGACCACAACCTTTTATATGTGCGTGGGGCTCGCATCACCAGATACGGGCTCTGTGTTGCTCGATGAGATCGACATTACACGAGAGCCCATGTACGCCCGTGCGAGACTTGGTATTGGCTACCTTCCCCAAGAAGCATCGGTATTCCGCAAGCTTTCAGTTAGAGACAATGTCATGTCGATTCTGGAGACCATGGACTTTCCCTCTGCGAAGGCTCGCGAGGAGCGCCTCCATGAATTGCTCGACGAACTTGGTTTGCTGCATCTGATTAACAGCATGGCAAGCGCACTCTCAGGAGGCGAGCGCCGTCGAGTCGAGATTAGTCGATGCCTTGCTCGCAACCCTCAGTTCATCCTCCTCGACGAACCCTTTGCGGGGATCGATCCACTTGCAATTAAGGACATCCAAGAGATCGTCTCAAAACTCAAAGAGAAAGGGATTGGGGTCCTCATAACGGACCACAATGTTCGAGAGACCCTCGGGATCTGCGATAGGTCCTACATCCTGGTCGATGGCCAGGTTCTAGAGGAAGGGAGTCCCTCTGAAATTGCGAACTCCGAGCGCGCCCAGCGATACTACCTGGGCGGAGACTTCCGCCTGTAGGTGCGAGGCTCTGTCGTGAGCCTCGTTAGAATTTGTAGTCACCACACCACCCAAGGCCCTGAAATTATTAGGGGCGTCAATGCTTTGTTCGGTCTTAGCCCACTTTTTGCATGGGTGTCAGCTTTTCTGCATCCCTTGGGCCCTACTTTGGTCATCTATTAAAGAGCAGATGCATTATCATGGTTTTTGGGGCGTGAGTGTTTATGGGTTTAGAACACAAACTTGTACAGAAGATGGGTCAATCGCTGTTGATGACCCCACAGCTCCAGCAAGCGATCAAACTCCTACAATTGGGTCGCCTCGAGTACCAAGAGGCCATTCAACGCGAACTCCTTGAAAACCCAGTCCTCGAGGAGGCCCGGGAGGAATTCGAGGTTCGCACTCTCCCCGCAGCTCCCGAACAGGACTCAGCGGCACCGACGGTCCTCACTGGCCCGCTTTCGTCGAGTGACGGGGATGAATCCCCTTCAATCTCGGGAACCAGCGAGCCACGCTCGGACTGGGAGGACTACTCCGAGTCCTTCACCGACTACCAAGGCTCTGCATCTGCCAAGGGTCCATCCAATTTCGACGATCGACAGCCACCTGAAGTAGTTTCAACACAGAACGAAACGCTTGAGCAGCACCTACTCCGTCAGATCCGCTTTCACGATCTCTCTCAGATGGACACCTGGATTGCCCAGAACATCGTGGGGAACTTGAATCGAGATGGCTTCCTTGAGTCCTCCCTGGAGGAGATTGCGGAGATCTGCAAGTGCGATCTTGAAGACGTAGCAATGGTCGCGGACACCCTTCGATTTTTCGATCCGGTTGGTTGCTGCACGCGCAACCTCAAGGAGTCTCTCCTCACTCAACTAGAGGCTCGGGGACTTGCCAACGGCCTTGAGTCGAAGATTATCTGTCATCATCTCGACAAGCTTGAGAAGCGAAAATACGACGCGATTGCTAAGGCCGAGGGAGTTACTCGCGAGGACATCGCCCGAGCCATTACAAGCATTCGGACCTTGGAGCCTCGCCCCGGACGCCCTTACTCCGACGAGACTGTTCGTTACATAGTGCCAGATGTATACGTGCAAAAGGTCGGAAACGACTTCGTGGTTACGATGAATGAAGATGGAGTGCCGAGACTACAGATCAACCCTACGTATCAGAGCCTTCTCA
>JBIIYC010000238.1:0-3455 GCA_044347025.1 Bdellovibrionota bacterium | reverse complement strand
CGGTTGCATCCCGGTCTTTCGACGCCACCAGAACTCCGAGCTTTGATTCCGATTCATCTATCTCAAAGCCTAGATCCTGCAGCACCCCGAGAGACGCTCTGAGAATCTCTTTTTCATCCGATGTATCGAAGCGCCGAGTCTGGAGCCGCCGCAGCGCCAAAGCCTCCGGCTGTAACGCCAGCGAATCGGGCGGAACCGTCGGCACGCAGCCCGAGAAACCAAGGCTCATGCATACCAACACCAAAGCAAGGCAGCACTGTGACCGAAGCACCCTAACCTCCTACGACCCCTTAAAACTGCGACGAGTGGTAGGCGAAATCACGTACCCGTTTTGCATTGTCGAACTTGATAATGACCGTGAGGGTTTTCTGCGTGGTCGAAGAAGCACCTGACCCACCCGAGTAACTTGGCGCCAGCCCCCCGCCAACGGCACCACTACCGATCCCGGCTCCACCAAGAATCAACGTAGCGATACCACCATTGTCGGCTGAGTACGCCCGCTCAGTGGAGATCTTGTCGTAGATCCACGTTTCCTGGCGATTATCATCGGTGGTTACGACGTTCGGCGAGCCGAGCGCTGCTGCTACATCCGCACCAGACATTCCAACCCGAATCTCTTTTTGAACCTGTCCAACCGTCATTGCGGACCTCCGATCCGCAGAAACTGCATCTCGATGGTATTGCGCACCCGAGCAACCCGAGGTAAACGATGAGAGACAGATCACAACAACGGCAGCACACGTACGCATAGCGACTCCTCGATATTTCGACATATAAAAGCATAGGAACGGGCTCAGCAAACCACAAGGGCTATTTGCGGACAGATCCGCACCACGAAAATGCAGCTGGCCGCGGACGCCTCTTCATCGTACTATCCTAGGGAAGCGAGGCAAAACCTACCCCTAGCGAGAAAGTGGAGGTTGGATTGATATTCGATTTTCAGTGCGGGGAAAAACCGGACGTGTATCCACTGAGATACATGGAGGATTTTTCCACGTGCTGAAAATCAAAGAGCAACCCAAGATCCGCTTTCGCAGCAGGGAGGGGTTTTGCCTCGTTTCCCTAGGGAAGGGTTTTGCGATGCTGACAGCTTTGCATGCCTCTACAATTATGTGGGCTTTTGGGGCATGTTGGCTTTTGGGAAGCCGCATAGTGGGGAGCCTTCGTAACTACCCCAACTTACTTTAGATACCAACGAGGTTCCGCCATGACTATAATCACGAATGCATTGCTTGTAGGAGTTCTTGGGATACTAATCACTACCTCACAAGCCCACGCTACGTCGGCTACCCCCACCCCTCACTGTGACGCCCATAAGGTACCGGAGTCCACTCAAGCGATAATGGAGGAGAATATAAAGCTTCAAGCAGAGATCGAGGCTATCAAGCCCCCGACCACGGGAGGTCAAGGCGCTAATGGAACATTCGTCGACGATCCTACCACGAACATTAACGACATCGGCGATGTCGGCGGGGATTTCGAAGAGTAGCCACTCTTCCAGCTCTTTGCGACACCCTCACAGCGGAGACTCATCGCATATTTTTTGTGCGCAAGACGCGACCGAGCACCATGATCAAGGCGCCGCAGACGAGGTACGTCAACGGACCCGCCCATACCTCCGACCAGAGGGGTAGTGAGATACTCTGTGGATTCGTGGGATCAACCAAGAGTCGAATCCGGTCCCCTGCAGCCACAACCTGCAACATCGGCATGTGCGTAACCGCTCGATGATCAGTTGCATCCGCCAATGTGAATTGAACATGCAGCGGGATCTTCTGCCTCGGTTTTGGAGGACCACGCAACTCCTCCACCGCAACCACGGTTGCTTCTACCATCACAGCGCGGTGGAAAAATTGCCACTTCACCACGCCCTGCCAGATACCTGCCACGCAGAGTAGCAATCCTATGAATCCAATTATTCGAGCCACAAACCCCTATTTTGTACGTAAGCCTAGCGAGAGTATCTTCTGAATCAATTCCTCATACGAGAACCCCGCTTTCTTGGCGGAATCCGCAAAGTCTTCATGAAAAGCGATCTCAGGATTTGGATTAGCTTCTATCACGAACACCTCTCCATCGCTTCGCAGGCGGAGATCGATACGAGCATACCCAGTTAAACCGAGCGCCCGGTACGTCCGCTTACACAGCGACTGTATCCTATGCTTCAACTCTGATGAAAGGCCCTGCGCCTCTCGGCTAATAATTCCGTGCTTCTTCTGGTATTTCGGATCCCACTTTACCCGGCGCGTTGCGATGTGAGGGAGATGATCCGGCATATTTTCAAACACAAGCTCCCACACAGGGAGAACCGTGAGTCGCTCAGCTCCTAAGATACCAACGTATAGCTCGCGCCCGTCGATATACTCCTCCACGATCACATCAGTGCCGAACTTCTGATGCATGAACTCAACCCGCTCCGTGAGCTCTGCATCGGTCTGCACCACAGAGGCCTGCGATATTCCGAGCGAGGCCTCCTCAACTTGAGATTTGACAAATAAGGGCAGCGCCAACTTCTTTGGCCTGCGAACCTTTCGTCCCTGTGAAAAGACGGCGAAATCGGGGCCCTGGATTCGGTGATAACTCAACACTTTGCGTGTCAGAGCCTTGTCGCGGGCCAACACCATTCCGCGAGGATTACATCCCGTATACGGTATCTGCATCAACTCAAGGTAGCTCACAACGTTCTGATCGTAGAGAGGTTGATCGTGAAACTCCTCAAGTAAGTTGAAGACGATATCGGGCTTAAACTCTTCAACAGTAGCGCGGAGCACTCCGAGATCGTAGCGAACACCCAGTACGCGTGCCTCGTGTCCTAACGCGCGAAGGGTCGCCAACACATATTGCTCAGTGCGCCACTCTCGATCGTGAAAATCGGAGCCACTGGGCAGGTCTGCCGGCGGCACAAGATCTTCATGTGTCAGACAGAGGACCTTGAGCCTCTTCATAACGCAACCCGGTGTCGACCACTGTGAAGGTAGTTCATCGTTTGAACCGTTACGAGTACCGTAAACTGCTTGAGCGTATCCTCCTCGGAGAGCATCAAACGCAATCCGAGCTCTGAGCTCCGCACGATCATCGCCTCTAACACCTTATCGATAGTATATTGATAGATTCCCGTCCAGCGAGAAACGACTGCGCGGATGTTGCGCTGTTTTCGCTTGATAAATCGAGAGGCTAGCTGATTTTTTGAGTACTCCGGTTTATCGGAAAAGAGGAACCGGAGATCTTTATCATAAAAGCTTGGGTGCTCCTTGCCGTATTTCTGCCGCCGCAGCGCGTAATGCTCCCCGAGCGTTTTGGAAAGGTCCTCAATTGGGTCGAGCGTTTTGGAGTTCATCACGGGGGGAACTTTTCCCGCTAATTCACCCATCAGAGCTTCCATATACTCAAGCTTTTTTAACGCGGGCCATCCTGTGTAGCGCTCCCGCCACTGTGAATTGGGGGTCAACCACACG
>JBIIYC010000237.1:0-3470 GCA_044347025.1 Bdellovibrionota bacterium | reverse complement strand
ATCTGATACCGCTGTCGCCATATCGCTCGATTCAAAGAGCATCGGAAAGCTGGATTCGCTTTTGCAATCGTTCCAGGACGGCGAGGGCTCGGAAGCTCTCGCGCACGTGAAAAAGCTCCAAGGCGTCACTCTGGGACTTCGTAACAACACAGCTGGCTCACCGCTTCCTGACTTCTACCTCTCCATCGACTCAACCAGCCGAGATGATATGGAGAAGTTTCTTGAGTCATCGCTCGGTATATTGATGGCAGTTACGGGTCAGAACGCAAGTTGGCTGTCGAAAGATATCAACGGCGTGCCCACCCGCTACTTCACGACGATGATTGGAGTGGGCGCGTACCTCAGCTCCCCAAAGGACTCTCAGGCACTCCTCATCGGTTCATCCGAAGCCGTGATCAAGGACCTCCTTGCTACACAAGAGGGCAAATCACCGGCGTTCACGACGAACCTTCCGCAACCACTCCAAGCACAACTGAGTGCATCCAACCTCGTATCGCTGTACTTCAACTTTAAGCAGGTCGGAGACGTCGTTGACTCGGTCAAGGGCTCCCTGGCGATGTTCACAGGCGGAAGCCCTGAGCTCAATGAGACCCTCGATGCCGCAAGGATTCGGGCTCTCGGTATCGGCGTCGGTGGAGTGTCGTACGCGGCGGGTGTACTCTCCCTCCAATCGACATTCGAGCTACCCGCCACCAAGTAGGGTCGACTGCGCTCGACGCAGGTGGTTGCATTGCAGATGCCCGGAGGGCATCAAACGCCATTTGACGAGCCCTAGGCGTTTATCAGAAACCTATCTCAACGCCCCCTCATCTTATCTTGGGTAATGCGAAACCCATACCGGATGAGGACTACACCATGAACACGCTTGCTCAGATTATGGAAATTGCCAGCCGACTCGATCACCTTGGAAGCTGCGCTGAGTGGATCGCTCGCGAAACCGTTCACACCGATAACTCACTCTCGCAAACCGGCACCTTGATGTCGGTGCTCGCTGAGGACATTCGTGAAAAGATTACAAACCTCGTAACCGAGCTTGAGCAGATTAGCGGCCTTGACGGCTCTCACTAACATTCGCACAACGTTGTGCATATAGCCGACCCCGTTTGCAACGAACGGTGTCGGCTTTTTAGTTTACTCCTCGCTCGTTGCGACAGCCGCGGCTTCTTTCATCCTGCTGGCGGCGGCAAGAACTTCGTCGGCATTATGCGCCCTGAGAATCTCCCGATACGATGAAGCGATATCTTTGCCCGCTTGAAGTCGCTGCTCAATATCACCATCGACCCCTGCCATCTGCTGCATAAGCTCAGGTCGTGCCAGGAGGTACTCGCAGATCCCCTCGGCCCCCTTAGCCGCACGGTCAAACGCTTTACCGATATGCTTGACGGTAGCTTCAACCTCTTTGGGGTGTGAGTTTACTGCCGCTTGTAGCTCATGCCCAGAGATCTGACCATCGCTCTTTGAGCCATCGAGACCATCCAGCGCTTGCACGACATCCTTTCGACTAAACCCATTCGGGAAAACGGTATCAAATGCCTTCAGCGCCTCTTTATACGACCCAAGAAGGCTATTAAAGATTCGCTGCTCCTTCAAAACCGGCACGAGGAAGCTCTGTTGATGCTTCAAGTGGTGCAGCATCAGGTCGACCCCAAATGAAAATTTCGGCTGCTCTAGCGTGCCTGTATTAAGTTGAGAATTCGCAAGAGCATCTCGCACCTGAGCAACAACTTCCGCGTGAATTTCCCGAGATCCGAGGCGACCGTCGCGATTCGTGTCGAGCGCGGAGGCCCCCTTTTCAACGGCTTGTAAAACCGTATCAATCTGATCAGGCTTAATCGATTGCCACCCCTTCGACGAGTCCTTAAGCGCCTTGAACGCATCCGCCCGCGCATCGACCGGCACTAACGCCGAAAGGTCCTTGATCGCCGTGTGTAAGGCTTCGGTAGGTGCAGGTTTCTGGCCCGCGGTGGTGGTGTCACTTCTCGGCTCTGGATTCTTTGCTAAGGAGACCATGTTCGTACTCTGCGCCCACCGATGTGGGGCTGCATCGGAGGAGATCCCCTCTGCAGCCCCATCGGTTCGTTACTTCTTCACGATCTTCATCGAAACATTCCATCCGGCAGTAGTTCGGAAGGTCAATTTACCCGCGTCGCGATACGCATCGTTGGTTGCTGAGCCAAGCTGCGCCGGCGCTACGTAACTCGACGGACAGGAAGTCTTGTGATTCTGGAACGCGGCAACACCGTGCGGAACGAAGAAGTAGCTCGTTGAACCCGCTTTTCCAACATAGCCCTCTCCGTAGCTCGAACCGGTCGAGGCGAAGAAGGTGATGTAACGACTGCCTGTATTGCCCTGCAACGTCCGAGATTGCATTACGACGTTGGTCTGATGTCCGAGCACACGATTCGTATTTGTATTGTAGAACGTCAACTGAATCTCACACCCCGGCCCGACGTCCTCTCCGCAGAGGTCTGCGATATCGATCGTTTCACACGAAGACTCCGGCACAAAGTAGCGCGCTGATGGCATTTCACCGGATAGGCCCGCCGGTCCCTGTGGACCCTGGGCGCCACGCTCTCCTTGAGCTCCGCGCTCACCCTTATCACCCTTGTCCCCCTTGCCCAAATTTAATGTTCCCGGCATTACAACCGTCCCATTTGAGGACACAGTACCGCCCAAGCTCTTCGCGATAGAGGCGGTCGCGGCTTTCAGCGTAGTGACTGAGCTCGAAAGCGCCGTTACCTGTCGTCTCGTCGTTGAATCCTGTTTTCGATCGTACGCGGTAGCACCTGTGCTTTGCGCTTGGGCATCCAACGTGCCGACGACCGATGATGTTATGGCTACAGCGAGGGAGAAAAAAACTGCGGAAGAAGAGCGTACCTGTGACATGTAAAACCTCCAGAGAAAAAACCGATGCGCAGTACGTTCGCACTGCAAACTCTGAGTAGGTTATGGGTCGCAGCTGCGCGGAGGTGACTCAAGTAGCGCATTTTTTTCTATTGTGCCAATTCGTGTGCGACGATCTTCAAAAAAACCCGGGCGATTTCAGGCCCCTACCTCTTACTTTATCAGGGCGTCATCGAGCATAACCCGTGGGGATGCCGCAAGCCGTGAGCCTCATCTCCGCATCACTCGAGCGATGCAGAGAGCCAGGAGTTCCCGCTCAGCTTTCACGAATTCAAGTCGCTCCTCGCGTGGGATTTCGTGTCGTTCCCACGAGGGCGAAATGTTTCTGAGGGAGAGGTTTCCGGTACACTCCGGATGTGCGAGTCTCGATTGTGGTTAACGGTAAAGGATTCAGAAAGCTGCACCTCGCACCCATTTCCTTTGCATCGAGACATGGCTCCTGATACCCTGAATTGAACTCATAGAAGAGGATAGACCCCTCAGAGAGGTCTTTGTGAACAGAGAGCTTCGGATACGAAGCAGACCCTAGTAGCCGAGAACGTTTACGTCACGACAGCACGCGAAAA
>JBIIYC010000004.1:0-36612 GCA_044347025.1 Bdellovibrionota bacterium | reverse complement strand
TGATTGTGTCGCCCTGACGGGCGATGCCGGCATCATCGAGAAAAAAGCCGATGAGCGACCGTGCACTTCCACGCTCTTTCTCCGCAAGAAGCGCTGCGCGTCCGACAAAATCACCCTTATCGAACTTAACGATCCAGCCCAATCCACTCTCTAACGCTGATATCTCTGGCGAGAGCTCGTGTCCGTGCAAGGGATACGCCGCCTCAAGCCTCAACGAATCACGCGCACCTAATCCACAGGGGAGAACCCCGTAGCTCTGGCCGTGCTCAAGGAGGAGCCTCCACAGGTCGAGGGTTCTGTCAGATTTGATGAAGATCTCGACCCCATCTTCTCCCGTATATCCGGTGCGTGCGATAATAACGCGAGTTCCGAGGAGAGTAGCTTCCACAAAGTGAAACACTTTGAGCTGATGCAGATCGGCATCTTTTAACAAAGGCGCAACAAGCTCAATCGCTCGTGGCCCCTGCACCGCGATCTGTCCGTACTCTGCGCTTGCATTCGTGATTGCTGCCGATGTGGGATTCGTAAGCTTCATCCACTCGTAATCAGCCTCTGCATTCGAGGCATTCACACACAGAAGGTATCGCTCCGCCGAGAAGCGGTAGACGATAATGTCGTCAATAACTCCGCCTTTTTCATTCAGTAGGGCGCTGTACTGGGCCTTGCCATCAACGAGCGACGAAACTCGATTGCAGGTCAGGTATTCGAGCGCCTGCGTAGCCTCGGGCCCCGTTACCCAGATCTCGCCCATATGGCTCACATCGAAGAGCCCCACACGCTCTCGAACGTTAACGTGCTCTGCGATCACACCGCTGTACTGCACAGGCATCTCCCACCCAGCAAACTCGACCATTTTGCCGCCGAGTCGCACATGTTCATCGTAGAGGGGAGTTCGCTTCATAGTTGGATACCGTTTCTGCGCAGATAATTATCAACTGTATTGGACATCAGCATCGCCACTGTCATTGGCCCCACCCCACCTGGCACCGGAGTGATCGCGGACACAATGGGAGCAACCTCGTGATACTCAACATCACCAACCAGCTTTCCATCCGGAGTCCGATTGATACCAACATCAAGCACAATGGCACCGGGCTTAATCCAGTCCCGCTTTACAAGGTGCGGCACACCGACAGCGGCAACAACAACATCCGCATCGCGACACACGGCAGCGAGGTGTGGTGTCTTCGAGTGCGCGTACGTCACGGTAGCGTTTCGCTCTAAGAGCAGTACGCCAACAGGCTTTCCTACAAGCTGGGAACGTCCGATCACAACGGCTTTTTTCCCTGCGAGCGATGCCATCGGGATCTCATCAAGGGTAGTCGTGTCCGTCAGTTCAACCGAAGAGAGTGCAAGATCAAGCATCACCATCACACCGAGTGGTGTGCACGATCGAGGCGCCGAAAGCCCTTGCAGGAGGAGCCCTTGATTGAGAGGGTGAAGTCCATCCGCATCTTTTTCGGGCGCTATCATACGCGTGAAGTGGGCTCCATCGAGGGGCTTTGGCAACGGAAGTTGGAGCAGGATTCCATCGACCTCATGCTGCGAATTGTACTGATGAATGACATCGGCTAACTCCCCTTCTGAGATAGTTGCGGGTAGCTTGGTGTCGAAGGTTTGAATTCCACACTCCTTGGCGAATCGGTGCTTGGCAGCAACGTAGGTTTGGGATGCCGGATTATCGCCAACGAGGATCACCGCAAGTCCTGGCACTCGGCCTACGCGGGCGGAAACGGTGGTGATTTTCTTAGAGAGGGTGCGAGCTACTGCCTGGGAGAGTTTTTTACCATCAAGGATTTTCGGCAGTTGCGTCATGGGTGGTCCGATTCAACCGTTGCAGCGTCACCGATACCGACAAGCACTATCGATACAGATGAATAGAAATAGTTATAGTAAACGCCAGCTTAGAAGTAAACGACAGTTGTATGGAGACCCGGTGGAGGGGTGTGGGCCGCTGGCCAAAGGCGGTATTCGTTCACGTCACGCCGCCCTCCCCGTAACTCACCAAGCAGACTATCCTTTATTTCTGAATGCTCCCTGATGCCGGATGGCGTAGCATAGAGGGTGCGGTTGTATACTCCCCGGTACGGTACGGAGAACACACACTATGCAGATCGGAGTCCCTCGCGAGCGAAAAACGTTAGAGAAGCGGGTTGCTATTACACCTGATGGAGCAAAGCGCCTCATCGCCGCCGGCCACTCGCTCCTGATTGAGCGCGATGCCGGTCTCGGCTCCTCGTTCTCAGACGACGACTACCGTGCCAGCGGGTGTACGGTCGTACAGACACTCGCCGAGGTATGGACGAACGCGGAGCTGGTGGTAAAAGTGAAGGAGCCAGACGAGTCTGAGTTCGAGTTTTTTCGTCCTGACCTCACCCTCTTCGACTATCTGCACCTCGCGAGTCTCCCCAAAGTTGCTCAGGCGCTGCTCGATGCAAAGGTCACGGCGTTCGCGTATGAAACCCTCCGAACACAGGATGGGCGCCTCCCGCTCTTAGAGCCGATGAGTATCGTTGCCGGCAAGCTCTCGGTTCTCAACGGTGCATACTACCTCCTGTCGCAGAACGGTGGACGCGGCGTTCTGCTTGGAGGTGCTGCCGATGCTCCCCCCGCAAAGGTTGTGATTATAGGCGCTGGAATCGCCGGACATGCGGCGTGCCTCAATGCGGTTGGCTTGGGAGCTCATGTTACTGTCGTCGATATCAGCACACAGAAGCTGGCTGCGATCCAACAGGAGTTCGGAGCTGCCGTTACGACCGTGGTCTCAACTCCGGATTCATTGCGTGAGGCGTGCCGGGCTGCCGATCTTCTGATCGGTGCCGTGCTTATTCCAGGAGCCGCAACGCCTCGCATTATCACCCGTGAGATCATTCGCTCGTTGGGGCCCAAAGCCGTCTTTGTCGATATCAGCATCGACCAGGGTGGCTGCTCTGAGACGAGCAAACCGACTAACCTCGACAATCCGGTGTATGAAGTCGATGGCGTGATTCATTACGGTGTATGCAACATGCCGGCTCAAACGCCCCGCACATCGACGATTGCGCTGGCGTCGGCGACCCTGCCCTACATCCTCAAACTCGCCAATGAGGGCCCTACCAAGGCGGTCGAATCACCCGAGATGCGAGCGGCGTTAACCTGTAGCGATGGGGCATTAACCAACGAACTGACCGCACAGGCACTCAAGCACCTATCCAGGTAGCAATCGAGTCGTAACCAGACCAAAAATACGGATAACTCGTAGAGTTTAGGCAGAGTTAGCCCGTTACGCAGAAACCACGCCCGGCCACCGAGGGAGACACAGGTCTCTGTAGTCGGTACAGACCCGACTCATGTACAATACATTCAGCACGATGGGCCGACAAAGAGAGGTTTGGCGCATCCTTTGCAGCGCCGTGCCCGTCAAAAGAGAGGCGGGATCCGCAACGCTGCGCAAGCCGCCATGGGATCTCGGCTCGTCCGTCTCCCAACTGGGAGGTGATTCCGTCTGGCCGAAACCTATTGAGCAGCATGATTTCTCGACGGACATTTCGTGTCACTATTCTCGCGGTGCTTCTCGCACTGTGGGGGATCGTTGGCTTGTGTGCCAGAGCGCATGCGAGCGGAATCACCGCAAGCTCCATCGCCATCGGCTCGCTTGACCAGAACGCAGGAACCGCAGCTATCACTTTTAACCTCACGTGGCAGCACTCCTGGCGCACAAGTACAGGAACTCAGAATTGGGATGCCGCATGGGTCTTTGCTAAGTATCGAATCGGAAGCGGCGCGTGGGCCCACGCCCGCTTGGCTCAAACTGGACACACCACCCCATCGACGGCCACACTTGCTGTGGGCCTTGCTGACCCAACCGCAGCCTACAACAACACCTCAAATCCAGCGGTCGGAGCCTTCATCTACCGTAGCAGCGATGGATCGGGCACCTTCTCGCCATCTGGAATCGGCTTGGTGTGGAATTACGCCGCTGACGGGGTGCAAGTAACGGATCAGATCGAGGTCAAGGTCATCGCAATCGAGATGGTGTATGTCAATGAGGGCAGCTTCTTTGCCGGTGATAACGCTACATCATCTGCTGCTCTGAAACAGGGGAGCTCTGATAATGACCCCTGGCGTATCGGTGGCGAGGAGTCCCTCAGCGTAACGAATTCATCAGGCAACGGTTCTGCAAGTGGAACCAACGCCGCGCTCTATTACTATCCGGGTTCGGGCGATAGTAGTGGAGATTCCGCGGGCAGCGCCTTTACACTCCCAGCAGCATACCCGAAGGGCTTCGGCGGGTTCTACGTCATGAAGGGTGAGATAAGCCAAGGCCAATGGGTTACCTTTTTCAACATGCTCACGGATACGCAGAAAAGCACCCGTGACATTACAAGCAGCTCAAATGGCGGCAAAAACACTGACGCCCTCTCCCTCAGAAATAACGTGAGCTGGACGAGCGGAGATGCAACGCTCCCCAATCAAGGGGGTGGTGCGACCTATGACGCAGTTGCGATGAATTATCTCTCGTGGGCCGATGTGGCAGCCTATCTCGACTGGGCTGGGCTTCGGCCAATGTCGGAGCTTGAGTTTGAAAAAGCCGCTCGGGGACTGAGCTCCGTGGTATCGGGTGAGTATGCGTGGGGAAGCACCAGCATCACACAGGCAACAGGTATCTCCAGTGCTGGTCTAACAGCGGAGCGAGGTCAGAGTGGGTCGAATTGCAACTATGGCAACCACGCTTCTGTCCAGGGGCCGACACGAGTTGGAAGTTTTGGAGCTGGGGCAACAACCCGAGCTGAAGCAGGCGCCGGCATCTATGGGAACATGGACCTCTCGGGAAATCTCTGGGAGCGCCCCGTATCCGTTGGCGTAAGTGCGGGTCGATCGTTTGAAGGCAAGCGACACGGAGATGGCGCACTCGATTCGAATGGCGACGCGAACGCAACCAGTTGGCCGGGAACAAGTGCATCTGGCGTCTGCTTTCGCGGTGGCTCATGGGATACTTCATCGAGCTATCAGACCACCTCAGACCGATACTACGGTGCTACGACGGACGCTGCCCGCAGTTCAAATCGCGGCGGTCGCGGAGCACGATCTGAGCCGGTAGAATCTGATCCATACTGGAATAATGTCGTACTTCTTCTGCGTGGCGACGGAACTGATGGGGGAACGACCTTTACCGATAGTTCATCTTCGGCCAAGACCGTCAGCGTGTATGCTGACTCCAAAACCAGCGCCACACAATTCAAGTTTGGAAACGCTGCCATGGCGTTCGATGGGACCGGCGATTACATCGATCTCGCGGACTCAGAGGACTGGAACTTTGGCACCGGGGATTTCACAATTGAGTTTTGGTATCGAACGACAACCGTTAGCGGCAGCGGAGAGATTATCGCCCAGCGCACGGGCACAGGGTTTGGTCCATTCGTAATAAGCCGCTCGACATCGACCATCGCCGTGCTTGCATCAAGCAGTGGAAGCGCCTGGTTAGCCAATCCTGTCGTAGCTTCAGCAACGTCCAGCATCGCAGTGAACACCTGGTATCACATCGCATTAACGCGGAGGAGTGGTATCTTTTTTCTCTACATCGATGGACAACCGGTGGCATCGAATGGCTCGTACACCAGTTCCAGCTTGGTCAACTCAACCTCTAACCTTCGAATTGCTGGAACAACCTCAAACTTTACCAACGGACAGATCGATGAGCTGCGTATTACAAAAGGCGTTGATCGCTACAGCAGTTACTTTGATTTTACTACTCCGACGCAGGCCTTTAGTGACTCCGATTCAAATTGGAGCGATGTGAAGCTGCTGATGCACATGGATACGCACCCATTAGTTGACTCATCCTCCAGTCCGCTATCGGGCATAACGACTGGAGGAGCTTCTGCTGCCAATCAGATCTCTTCAAGCTTCTTTAAGTTTGGAGCTGGAGCTGCAAACTTTGCTGCAAACAACACGAACATCACCTTGCCGGATGACGGCCGATTCGCGGTTGGCTCTTCCGATTGGACATGGGAGATGTGGGCTCGCGCTCCCGATGGGCAAAACTTTCAACGGACGGGTTTTTTGAGAACTCCCTTCATGGGCATCAACAGCAGTGGAACGACTCTAACCTTCACACTATCCTCGAACGCCTCGACTTACACTACCTTTTTGGCTCGAGCGCTTCCCTCGACAACGGACTTCTATCACTATCGCGTTACTCGCAAAGGCTCTCGATTTAGCCTGCATGAGAATGGAACTCTTATCGCGGCGACAACCAATTCAACCGCCAACACCGGAACGCTCTCCTCAACAATGGGTGGCGGTGTTGGCAATACGAATAGCACACGAGGCTTTATCGACGAGATTAGGTATACACTCGGAGTAGCCCGAGATGCTCCGGCAAATTTTCCCCTTCAGACCAAGAGATTCCCGGCACAGTAAGGGACTGCCGCTCTACGCCGCTCGCAGCGCAAAGACCCGCTGTGCTAAATCCTCGATAAGCTCTGAAACTCCTGCACCAGTTACGCTCGATATCACGCGCACGACATAGCCACGCTTTTCAAAACGAGCTCTAAACTCCTCCACGCGTTCCGGGGATGAAACCGCGTCAGCTTTTGTGAGAACTACAATCTGCTCTCGGGCCGCGACCTCTTCAGAGAAGTTCTTAAGCTCCGAATTGATGCAGTCGAACAACTGCTCAAGGTCCGCCTCCTCTCCAGCCTCAGTGAGCTGCGTGAGGTCAAGCAGATGTGCGATCACCTTCGTGCGCTCAACGTGCTTTAAGAATCGAATACCCAGCCCCTTGCCCTCACTTGCTCCAGGGATCAGACCCGGGATATCCGCAACAACGAAACTGCGATTACCTTTCGCCTGCACAACGCCTAAGTTTGGAACCAGTGTCGTAAAGGGATAATCGGCTATCTTCGGACGCGCCGCTGAGATGCGCGATATCAACGTTGATTTTCCAGCATTTGGGAATCCAACTAACCCCACATCAGCAACGAGCTTGAGTGAGAGAAGATATGCGCCAGCTTCTCCTTCCTCGCCCGGCTGTGCATGCTCGGGCGCCTGATTCGTTGAGGTTTTGAAGAATGCATTTCCTTTTCCGCCGCGCCCACCCTTGGCGATAACGAACTCACATCCATCGACATCGAGGTCAACGACCAGCTCTCCGGCCTCTTTAGAATCTGGATTGTAGGCGAACACCTGCGTTCCTACAGGCAGGCGAACGTGGACATCATCTCCAGCGCGCCCGTCTCTACGAGCACCAGAACCAGCTTCGCCGCTCTTTGCCTCCCACACCGCTTGGAACTTAAAATCCAAAAGGGTGTGCACGTTCTTATCGGCAACCAAGATAACGGATCCACCGCGACCGCCGTTGCCACCGTCAGGCCCACCAAGTGGAACAAACTTCTCTCGTCGAAAATGACGCGCTCCCGGACCACCGTGACCGGCTCGAACCTCTATCGCTGCTTCATCAATAAACTTCATGATCTTTTTCCTGGAGCATTACAACAAAAAGGGAGTGGGGCTTTACGAGCCGCACTCCCTTCTCAGCTACGAACGTATGTTCGTGTTACGCCACTACTGGACGAACATTCACGCTCTGGCGGAGTCCCTGCTTGAACTCAACAACGCCATCAACGAGCGCGAACAGTGTGAAATCACGTCCAGTGCCAACGTTGTCACCAGCGTGGTATGTGCTACCGCGCTGACGAACCAAGATGTTTCCAGCGCGAACAACTTCACCGCCGAACTTCTTAACTCCGAGACGCTTGCCCTGGCTATCTCGTCCGTTTCTGGTACTTCCTACCGCTTTTTTATGTGCCATTGAATCACCTTTAGACTAAATCAATCCTGTACCAATTACAGAGAAACTGACTCAATAAGGATCTCGCTCTTATCTTGGCGATGTCCCTGCTTCTTCGTGTAACCACCATTCTTACGCTTCTTGAAGATGATAACCTTCTTGTCGCGCTTGTGGTTGAGGAGGCGGCCAGTAACTGTTACGCCGAGCGACTTCTCGCTACCCGAGAGGATCTTGATATCCGATCCACCCGTCTTACCTGCCATCAACACGTCTGAAAACGTGATAGTGTCGCCTGGATTCCCCTCTTGTTGATCGATGGAGATCCTTGTTCCAGCAACTACACGATACTGCTTGCCGCACGTACGAACTACTGCGAAAGCCTGCGGCTCTGCTGCTGCTTCTGTCTTAGTTGTAGACTTTTGATTTGTTGCCATAAAAACACCTCTTGTCGCCGCCACTGCTTTTTACTTCCGCGACTCGCTTACCTTGTGCGACTCGACCGGCTTTCGGAAAATTTTCACCGCTCCCGGAAGTTTCCCCCTTGGCGGTAAATGCCTGAAAGTACTAGAGTGCACACTGCATACCAGGGAAGATACAGAGAAGAGGCGCGAAAAGCAAGGCGATGCCCTATATGATCAGCACTTCTTTCTGGTTATACTTCAAAAAACGGTCACTCAGGGATTAGTGCAGAGGACATCAGGGACGAGATGCGGGGAGACGGCTTCACGGTAGCAGTAATAGAGGACGAGGATCTCATCCGCAAGAGCGTGGCCATGAACTTGGAGCTTGAGGGCTTTCAGGTCATCACCGCCTGCGATGGCGAGCTGGGCGTAAAGCTAATTAACGAACAAAAACCAGATCTTATCATCATGGACGTGATGATGCCCAAGAAGGACGGTCTGCAGGCCTGTCGAGAACTTCGGGTATCAGGCATCTCCACCCCCATTATCCTTCTGACCGCCCGCAGCAGTGAAACCGACAAGGTTCTCGGGCTGGACCTCGGAGCAGACGATTACCTGGCAAAACCCTTTGGAATGCTTGAACTTGTTGCGCGAGTAAAGGCGCTCCTGCGACGCATTCAGCGCACCGCCAACGTCGATCAGGTTCAGTTTGCCGACGTTATTATCGATTTCAAAGCCTACCGAGCACACCGAAACGACGACCCAATCGACCTTTCGGCGCGAGAATATCGGCTCCTTCGGTACCTGATCTCCAAGCAAGGTAATGTAGTCACCCGAGATGAGCTTCTTGATGAGGTGTGGGGGTACAACTCCTATCCAACCACTCGAACGGTGGACAACCACATCGCCCGGCTACGCCAAAAAATCGAGTCAAATATCGATGAACCCCGGCATATCCTGACTGTGCATGGGGTTGGCTATAAGTTTGTTGCGTAACAAAATCAGCGCCTTAGCTGATTTGCAACAATTTTCCCTCTAATTTGTAACAAATTTGCATCCTTTCTCTGGGGGCCGGAATCCAATCCAGAAGAGAGTCGTGTAGCCGTTCACGAGAGCAGGTTATCAAGTTGGTTCGCAGTGCAGTTCACCGCAGTATCCGAGATATGAGATCAGTGGGTCGAACAGGTAGGTTGAGAAAGCAGGGTTTGAAGTTAAGCCTCTGGAGCGCAGGAGTCACGACAGCTGAACTACATCTTTTTGAGGGCCTGTACTATGAACGATAAGAACTTCAATTCTGAAAGCCAAATCTCAATGTTTCAGTTCCATGATTGCAAAGATGTAGTCGCCCACCTCGGTGACTTCGTCGATAAAGAACTCCCCCTTGCACAGCACGCCGCGATCGAAGACCACCTCGATGAGTGTCCGGATTGCGCAGCCTTCTACGCCTCGTACAAACACGTCGTTCAGAGCGCTGCAGAGCTTCGTGAGCCCGAGCAGCCGCTCGGTGTCGACGTACAGAACCGTCTCCGCAAGGCGTTAAATGAGCGTCTTGGGATCAATCTTCCGTTTATCGCATAACGCTCGCCGCATCGGGCCCCCCTCGCCTCGACCGTCCCGATTGGCATGAGACGATCACACGGGAGGGCCGGCATGTTGCCGGCCGGTCATATCGCGAACGAATGCCGTTTTCGGCCCATGACATCATCGGTAACCGCAACCGACGGTCGGCGACACGCCGACCCTCCCATTGACGTCGGGGATTAACGGGATGTTAACGGCTGGTCATATCGCAAACGAATGGCGCTTTCGGCCCATGACATCATCCGTAACCGCAACCGACGGTCGGCGACACGCCGACCCTCCCATTGGCGAGCGACGATCGCGTGGGAGGGCCGGCATGTTGCCGGCCGGTCATATCGCGAACGAATGCCGCTTTCGGCCCATGACATAAGCCGTAACCGCAACCGGCGGTCGGCGACACGCCGACCCTCCCATTGGTGGGTGACGATCGCGTGGGATGGGTCGACATGTTGACGGGCTGCATAGAGGCTCGTAACCTGCCGACATGCAAAACCCGCACGACGTGACCTACCTCATTGACGGCTCCGGCTACATCTTCCGCGCCTTCTACGCCATTCAACGATTAAGCACCAAGAGCGGCTTTCCGACCAACGCTCTCTACGGCTTTTTAAAGATGATCTTGAAGACCGTCGCGCAGGCGAACTCGTCCAAGGTCGCAATCGTGTTCGACGCCGGCAGAAAAACCTTTCGAAACGATCTCTACCCTGAATACAAGGCGAACCGGACGGAGTGTCCGCCGGAACTTGTGGAGCAGATGCCCTACTTCCGCGAGCTATCCAAAGCGTTAGGGCTACCCGTGCTTGAGTGTCCGGGCTACGAAGCAGATGACATCATCGCCACGCTCACCTCAAGACTAGTCGCCGCTGGCCATCCGGTTGTAATCGTCTCGGGCGATAAAGATCTCATGCAGCTGGTGACCGATACCGTTCAGATCTGGGACACCATGAAAGATCAACGCTACGGTATCCCACAGGTGACCGAGAAGTTCGGGGTAGGACCTGATAAGGTCACTGAGATCCTCGCTCTTACCGGCGATTCTTCAGACAACGTGCCGGGCGTTGATGGCGTAGGACCAAAGACAGCCACACAACTCATCCAGAAATACGGGTCCGCCGAAGGTGTCATCGCCGCGGTCGACAAGATTCAGGATGATTCAGAGATTCGCAACCGAAAAAAGATCGCTGAAGCGATATCGGGCAATATCGAGACTCTGCGACTAGCTCGCAAACTCGTTGAAGTTGACTCGAATGTTCCACTTGAAAAGATCACGGATGGTACCACTGATATCGAAACGCTCCTCAGCAAGCGCGACATCGATCCGATTCATCTCCATGAACTGTTCGAACAATTCGAGTTCCACTCCCTCTTTAAAGAGTTTAAGAGTGTATTAAACGCGGCGAAGCACGCGCAAAATCCGACCAAGTTCGACTACAAAACGATCCTCGCGGCGGACTTTCCAGCGTGGGCTGAAGACTTTAGGCAACAGAGAGAGTTCTCGCTCGACCTGGAGACCACAAGCCTTGAGATCAACCTCGCCACGATTGTGGGAGTATCCATCTGCTGGAGCGACACACAGAGCTTCTACATTCCTATTAACCACAAAGATGCCCCCGGTCAGGTGCTGTGGAGCGATTTTGTTGCAGCTACTAAAGATCGATTAGAAGATCCACAGGTCGCCAAGAGCGGCCAGAACGCAAAGTATGATATTGCGGTGCTTGGAGCGCATGGGATCACTGTGCGTGGCCTCTCGTTCGACTCGATGGTTGCTGCATACCTACTCAATCCCGATGGACGAAACTTCAATCTTACCGATCTTGCCAACGACTTTCTCAATCTACCGGTGATCGAATACACAGAGGTGACCGAAGGGAAGTCTGATTTCTCTGAGGTCGCAATCACCGACGCGACCGCCTACGCGTGCCAAGATGCTCAATACGCATGGCTCCTCAAAGAGACCCTCGCTCCACGCCTTGAAGAAGGTGGGCTGACTCGGGTCTTTACTGAGCTCGAGGTCCCACTCGTCGCGGTGCTCGCCAAAATGGAGCGGCTTGGTGTCAAAGTTGACGCCGACAAGCTTCGCACGATGTCGGCTGAGTTTGAGGTCCAACTCCAAGACCTTGAGAAAAGGATCTATGCCGCCGCGGGATGCGAGTTCAACATCAACTCTCCCAAGCAGCTTGCGGATCTGTTCTTCAACAAACTTGGAATATCAACCAAAGGAGTGAAGAAAACTAAGACCGGCTTCTCCACCGACTCCTCTGTACTTGAGAAGCTTGCAGAGGAGCATGAGCTTCCTGCCCTCATCTTAGAGTACCGAAGCCTCCATAAATTGAAATCAACCTATACTGACGCGCTGTTTGAGTATATCTGCCCTAAAACACATCGGGTTCACACTCGACTGAACCAAACGATCACCGGCACGGGCCGACTCTCTAGTTCAGATCCAAACCTGCAGAACATTCCGGTTCAGAGCAAGGAAGGCGCGCGTATTCGCTCGGCGTTCATCCCCGAAGAGGGATCGTTTTTCATCTCGGCCGACTACTCTCAGATTGAGCTTCGACTCCTGGCCCACATGAGCGGCGACGAGAACCTCATCCGGGCGTTCCAGGAGGGGCGAGACATTCACGCCAGCACCGCCCGCGAGATTATGGGACTCTCCGCTCACGAAGAGGTTCCCGATGATATTCGGCGAATCGGCAAAACCATCAACTTCGGCATCGTATACGGCATGGGAGCTTTTCGACTCGGCAAGGAGTTGGGCATCCCTGTGAACCAGGCGAGCCAGTACATAACGAACTATTTCAAACGATACCCGAAGGTGAAGGAGTACTTCGCTAAACTTGAGGAGACCGCGCTCTCGAACGGTGAGGTGCAGACCATCTACGGGCGCAAGCGAGTCATCTCCTCAATTGATACGAGCGGGCGAGATTCAGGATTCGCTATGCGAGCTGCCATTAACGCACCACTCCAGGGCTCGGCAGCAGACATCATTAAGCTCGCCATGATTCGGGTCGATGAGCTGCTCACCAAGGAGTTCCCCGGCGCCAATCTGATCCTTCAGATCCACGATGAATTGTTAATTGAGGCTACGGACCATGGCGCAGAAGCGAATGCGAAGCTGCTGGCCGCAATCCAAGCCGCGATGGAGAACGTACTGGAGCTGCGGGTACCGCTCAAGGTTGACGTTGGACAGGGACGGAACTGGCAGGAGTCGCAGGGGTAGACAGTTCCCATTTTTTGGCCTCACCGGGCCAGCCCGAAGACGCGAACACCCAGCGCGGCGGCCTCAGTCAAAGCCTACAGCTCGTGCGCTATACACGCGCAGAGCGTTTTTGCCGCACGAATGCTGCTAGCACGCAGTACTTTAAATACCGGTAGAAGGTCTTAACGTTATATCTGAACTTAGAGCCGTCTTGGTTGTCTGAGCGAGCGGTCAGAATATATGGGATCTCCCCGAACGAGGCACCCGCCCGCTTCAAGAGGTACACCTCCTCAACGATCGACGGGAACCCCCTCTCCTCAAAGCGAACATCCGCCAGTAACGAGAGGCGTACCGCCCGGAATCCATTTGTGCAGTCACGAACGCCTATTCCGCAGAGCGCCGATGCAATCACGTTCCCATACCGGCTCACTGCCTGTCGAAACCAAGGAACTCCGCTCATTCCCCCTTGTGGTATATACCGAGATGCCTTTACGACATCGTTCCCCTGCTGAATAGCCTCCTCGAACACGGGAATTAACTCAGGATCATTCGTGAGATCCGAGTCCATGAACAAACCAAAGTCAAATCCAGCAGCCCTTGCGGCGTGCGCGCCTTGCAGCAAAGCCGCCCCATATCCGCCGTTAGCCGCACAATACACGACGCTTAATGGGAGCTGCTCACGCTCCAATCCCCGCAGGATCTCCGCGGTCTTATCAGAGCTACCATCATCGACAACGAAGAGTCGCGAAGTCGGTAACTTTGTCGTCAAGACTCGCGTTACTTCTCGTACGCACCTCTCCGCTCCTCGCTGCTCATTAAACATTGGGATAATAACGGCCAACGTTGCCCGCTCGGCACGTGATGCAACTGAAGATGATGTATTTGTCACAGGCTCTTCCTCAACCAAGTTACTACTCGAATCTAACAGCAGAATTCACCCCACAAAGCGGGAACCGCTTCGCGTTTAGAACTTCCGCCAAACCGTTCTATTTACCAGATCGACATAACTTACGATCGTTCGCACAACAAACGAAGATACATCCGCTTGCGCATAATCCTCGATCGGCATGGTCCTGAATTTCGGGTCGCTGTACTGCTCGATGCTAATTCGGACCGACTCTAGAATTCGATCAGGAGACACTCCCGTCATGATGATGGCACCGACATCGGATCCCTCTGGCCTCTCATGGGCCTGACGAATCGTAACAGCCGGAAAATTTAGAATCGACGACTCCTCCGTGATCGTACCACTATCTGACAATGTGCAAAGAGCGTGCTTCTGGAGGGCGACGTACTCCGTGAAACCTAACGGCTTCATGAACGAGATAAGCTCTGAACCTTGCCACGCCGCATCCTCTAGTCGCTTCCTCGTTCGTGGATGAGTGGAAACAATTATCTTTTTGTTATACGTCTCACCGAGCAGCTGCAACGCCTTCAAGAGGTCAGAAAAGTTCTTCTCGTAATCGACATTCTCTTCCCGATGAATACTTACTACAAAGTAATCCTTGGGCTTGAGCTGCAGCCGTTGCAGCACATCGGAGGAGTCAATTTTGCTCCGGTAGAACTCCAACACCTCGGGCATCGGAGAACCAGATTTAACGATCATCTGTGGGTTCAATCCTTCCCGAAGAAGGTAGCGCCTCGCATGTTCACAATGGACCATGTTTACATCGCTTAGGTGGTCCACAATCTTTCGATTGATCTCTTCAGGAACTCTTTGATCGAAACACCGATTCCCCGCTTCCATATGGAAGATCGGAACTTTGTTGCGCTTCGCAGCGATGACTGCCAGCGCGCTATTCGTGTCGCCGTATATCAGAACAGCATCCGGAGCATGGGCCCGGATGATGTTTTCGCTCTCTACCAACACCGCACCTATCGTTTCTACTGCGGTATCGCGAGCGGCATTGAGAAACACATCCGGCTTTCTCAGACCAAGATCGTCGAAAAAGATCTGATTTAATTCGTAATCAAAATTTTGCCCTGTGTGCACCAAGGTATGCTCAAAGGCGCTATCAAGCTTCGGAATTATTCGAGATAACTTGATGATATCTGGCCTTGTCCCCAGAATGGTCATGACCTTCATGGTTAGTGACTCCGCAGACTAGCGAAAAAATCCTTGCTTCTCGATATTTGCTCTGGGATCTCCATCGTGCACAACTCCGCCGAGAGGGAGTGGAGCGAACTCAGCGTGCGATCACAGAACTCCGGCGCATCGACCGGTTTTATCTCAGCCCTAATGCCGTAGACCTCTGCTATGTGGCTCACCAACTCGTATTTATTAACCGCTTTTGGAGAATGGATGTGGCTGATGCCTGGCTTATAGAGCCCCTTCTGAATAATCGCTTCGATGATGGTCGCTAAGTACCAAGTGGTCACGCCGTTCCAGCTGTGATTGAGAAAGCCGTTCATCGTTTGACCGTCTTGCTTTCTCACCCATTCAACGAGCGAACGAGACTGCCCAACCGGCTCCTCACCGATAATTGACGTGCGAAGAGTCATAATTGCTCGCGTATCGCCGGCTGCCTTCGACAGACCATACACGTCTTGAGCGTCGATGGGGCTCAACTCATTGTAGTTACCCTTGGTTCCAGAGTAGATACAATCCGTCGTTACATGAATGGCTCGTACGTTCAAAGAATTGGCGATGAGGGCCAAATTGTGGGGGAAGATGCTGTTAACCTTGAGCACCTCTTCGGTGCTAAGCTGCGCAATCCGTGGCTTTATCACTCCAGCGCAGTTCACAACCAGATCCGCATCCTTGATGAGCGGGATTAAGCTCTCAATCGGCTCTTTGGCGATATCATAGCTGCTTCTCGATATGTTGATAACGGACCACCCCTTCGAGGCGAAATAACCTCCGACAGCGTAGCCAAGCATTCCTCCAGCGCCAATGACACAGATAGTCTTCATCGTAGTATTCCCCACAAACAAAATTCGTTAGACCGCTCGCGCGATCAGATACATCTCGCCCCCGTTGAGTGGGCAGCTAACCTTATCCAGGAACCCCGGAATAAGTCGACTAAAACGTCCCAACACCGGACTGAGATGCGGTAAAATCGACTTCACGTACCCCAAACTCAACTTCTTCCAGAGGGGCTTGATTGAAACGACCTCAAAGCCTCGCTGCTGCAACATCTCGGCGAGGTTCTTCTCGTTGAAGATGTTGATGTGATGAATCGGCGTGTAGGATGGCCACACCTTACCCAAGAGGCGGCACATGAACGAGCCTGTATTAGGTGTCGTCAGGATCAGATAGCCACCCTTGTTGAGCCCCTGCCGCAGTTTCGAGATTACATCAAACGGATCAACCAGGTGCTCGATAACATCGGACATGGTGATAACATCGAACGTTCTCTCGAACTTCACAAAATCCAGGGCATCGCCCTGCAGAACATGCCCCGGGAACCTGCTAGCAGCCTCCATAGCGGCCTCTTTTTGCAGCTCCACCCCGAATGGCACCCCGCCGTACTCTTTGATAGCGCTTAACGAGAACCCATTAAAACACCCCACATCGAGAACCGCCTTATCTTTAACAGAGCTGCCTGTCAGACTCTGGAAGCTCCGCAAGTAGGACTTGAAGATATTCTGCTTCTGCGTCTCAGTCTCCGGATTGAATCGGGCGTAATTTCCGCCCTTCACCTTTGCCGTGTAGTAATCCGAGATCTCAGAGAAAGACGGCATGGGGACGGTGGTAACCAAGCGGCAGGCGGAGCACCGCACGTACTCGAATTTTCCAAAGGAGAGTACTTTTTCAAATTCCTTGGAATCACAGTGAGGACAAATCATAGCAGACCTCCGGGGCTACAATCCGGCAAGCTTACTCACCCAATTCGCTTTTGGGAAGAGACACCGCGGGGGGGTCCACCGCTACGTGGCAGATCGGCAATCCGTATCGGATATCGAGGGGGACATCAGACCCGCCCGACTCTCCCGAGGTTACGCCAAAGCACCCAAGGGCTGCTCGCCACCCGTCCATCCAGCCTGACCAGCTGCTCGATCGACGATATATTCAGCGAGGCTTAAACTTGAGGTTGCAGCTGGCGATGGCGCGTTCAACACATTCACCACCCCCCTACTCTCCTCGATCACAAAATCGTCAACAAACCTCCCATCATCCGAAATGGCTTGCGCGCGAACCCCCGCTCCGCCTGGCTCAAGATCTTGGCTGCGCACCTCTGGAATGAGTTGCTGAAGCGAGCGTACGAACGCCCCTTTGTACAGAGAGCGCCACATCTCCGCTAATCCCATACCAAGATGTTTCGAGATGAATTTGAGAAAGCCCGGATAAACAAGAGTCTCTGAGAGGTCCCTTAGGTCTACCGTCGTTTTTGAATATCCCTCGCGCGCAAAAGCCAGCACGGCGTTCGGGCCGCACTCCACCTCGCCGGAAACCATCCGAGTAAAATGCACGCCAAGAAACGGAAACTCCGGATTGGGCACCGGATAGATGAGGTTTCGACACAGCGTTTTCGCCTGCCCCTTCAATTTGTAATACTCCCCTCGGAACGGGATAATCTTTACCTTGGGAGCAGCGCCTAAAAGACGCGCAACGCGATCCGACTGCAATCCCGCACAATTGATTACCAAGCGCGCCGCAATATCACCCGCCGTAGTCTGCAGCACTGTGCCATCGGTTGCTGCAACAGCACCGGTAAGGGCCGTATTCGTCAGCACCGCGCCTCCTTGAGAGGCGATCTTTTCAGCGAGCTTTTGAGCAACAACCACGTAATCGATGATTCCGGCGTCGGGAACCCGCAACCCCTTGATACCTCGCACGTGCGGCTCAAGCTCTTTGAGTTCACCTTCGGAAGCCAATGAGCACCGAACACCATTAGCGAGCCCACGCTCGTGAATCATGTGTAGGGCTTTAAGCTCCGATTCTTGAGTGGCTACGATGATCTTTCCACACCTCTCGAATGGGATCCCATTATCCTGGCAGAACTGCTCCATCAATCTCTTGCCGCGAGAGCAATTCTTCGCCTTGTAAGAACCGGGCTTGTAGTAGATTCCCGTGTGAAGCACCCCGGAATTGTGTCCGGTCTGATGTTGCCCTACCTGCGACTCTTTTTCGATAATGACCACTTTTTTGTCGGGGAACCGCACACCGAAAAGGTACCCAACAGCCAGTCCGACGATACCACCACCAACAATCGCTACATCTGTTTTCACGCGTCCCTCCGTCAGATAATTCCGAGGCCCTCGACTTCTCGTAGTCGCCGCCACGAAGCGCCCAGGCATAGCACTAGAGAGGACCTCAACTCTTGCTTTCGAGCGACATCATCAAGTAGGCTCTCGCCGCTGTATTACGAGGATCGACGTTTCCATCCCCATACCCCCGAGGCTCCCATAATGCCCCGTATTACGGACACAATCAATTACACAATCAACAGCAGAGTCGCTTCACCGGAGGCCTGATACGCGCCATGAATGTCCCCATGCCACATCCAGCTATGAACCTCGAAACGAGAGAAACCCCGGCGAACGCACCTACCCCCAACACGTGGAATTCTCGCCCGTGGATTACCCGGGCAGTGATGGTACTTCTGTGCCTAGGTATGTATCTCGGATGGAGTGGGATCGAACGCTCACTCCTGCACCCCACCGACATCCGACTGATAATCGATGCTCAGATTTCGTCTGGAAGGCAGGTAGAGGCCTTCTTTAATGGCTCCGTAACGCCGGTATCGGTCAAACGCGCCTCGAACGAGCGCGAGCTGTATGTACTCAAAGGAGTACCGTCCTCTGTGCAGGAGCTCAGATTGGACCTCACAGACGTGCCTAATGGTGAAGTTGTGCTGTACGGGATTCGGTTCGAACGCGATGGCGAAGTTATCGCATCGTACTCCGCGGACCAGCTCCGCCAAAAACTTTCCTTTCACAACATGTCAGTGGATGCAGCGAGTCGACCCGGTCTAACGATGCGCGCCGCAAACAATGACCCGATCGTGCTATTTTCTCCGAAGGTCTTTCTCGGCCGCTCCTCAGAGATTCCTCGCGCCCTCGAATATATTGAGGAGCACCTCACCACGGCCCTGGTTTTCGTGGGGCTACTAGGCCTGATCGTGGCCGGGGGCACGAGACAGATACTTTGCGCAACTGCGCTTTCCGCTGCATTAGGCCTTGGGTGGTGGGGATTAACGATTCTGGCAACCATCGAACGTCAGCCGCGATTCCTGCCCGTCTCCCTCTCGGTCGGAAATGCAAGCTACACTGGCCATGCAAAGGGAAGTGAGTTTTCGATGTATTGGAGCTTCGTTGCCTTTGCGTTGTGCTCGGCAGCGCTCGGGGCCTTGGGGCGCGCACTCTTTCGAAAACTGAAGCACCCTGAGATGTCGTGGCATCAATGGCTCACAAACCTCCTTCCATCAAGCGATTCGAGACATGCCCTCGCGCAAGGCCATGGCGATCGACGGTGGCTCATCGTCGCCGGAGATATCGCGTTCCTGGGAGCCATCGCGCTTCATTACTTTCTCATAATGTTTCCCCGCCTTGCGATGAAGGACGCTGCGCTCGGAGAGCCCGCCGATCCGGGGGATTACGACGGAGTCAATTTTTTCTCGTGGAGCGCCTTCCGAATCTTCGGACTTCTCCCCCACCGAGACTATTGGTTCCCATACGCCGGATTCTACGATGCCCTGTATGACACACCATTCGATCTGTTCAATCGCCACCTATTTTCAACGATCGTATGGAGCTTTGTGTCCCTGGGGATCTACCTCATCACCAACCGCTCGAAATGCGCGACGCTTTTAGTGACGGTTGTTTTATATCTCTTCGTATTTAACAACCTGCTGGTCGGCTACCATCGCTACCTGATCGGAATCGGAATCATAGTTCTCGCCGCCGTGGCGTTTACACGAAGGCCGCACGGCGCGCTCCTCGGTCTCCTCGGCGCATACGCCGGATACATCTCGGGGAAAGAGCCGAATCAAATCATCTACGCATCGGTTGCGCTCGTGATGATTTTGGGCCTCACGTACAATTACTGGAAGGAGCACCCCCTAAAAGTGGCGCTATACACCACAATCGGTGGAATTCTCGGGAGCGCATCGTGGCTGATCCCTCTCATAAAGGGCCAAGAAGTCGAGGCGTTTGTGGCGTTTTATGTCCGCATGGGAGGATTGTTGAACGCTGTAGCGATACCATCCGGTCTGACCAACTGGATCGTAGCGCCGTCGGGATTAGATGCGCTGGTCATCCTGCTTGGGTTGGCGCTCGTTTTCGTGGCGGGATACCTAACCTTAAGTCATCGCCCCCACTCACTTCGAACACCACTGTACGTTGCGGCGTTCGGGGCAGGGCTTCTTTTCTGTCTGACCTTTACCAAGCAACTAGCTCGCCCTCACATGGCCAACCAACTCGTGGGAATAGCACTCATCGGCGTCACGCTCGTGTTTATCGCTTGGACATCTGCATGGAACCGCACACAGCGAGTGTGGTTTGCAGTGTGGCTTGCAGTATTTGCAGCACACATAGACAGCTTTTGGGCAGGTCCGTATACGCTCCTTTCAAATACGGACCGACTACTGACTCTAAAACCCGATCTGGCCCTTGCATTCAGCCCCAAACTTGCAGACCGGGAAGAGGAGCAGCGACTGTACGAGCGCACTCGCTTCACTGCAGGATTCCCCTTCCTCGCGCAGCTCACGGAGATCGTGGATCAGGACACGAAGGCGACTGGTCAGCGACCGATGGTATATGTGCTCGGGGATGATAGCTTCGTGTATCCGGTGCTCCGCCAAATCCCTCCGCGCTTTATCTCGTTCTACAACATGTCGGACATTCGAGAGCAACGAGAGGTTGTTGCTTGGCTCGGGACCCACGAACCAAAGTACATTCTTTGGAACCCATCCTTTAAAGTCTTCGATGGAGTCCCCCAAGTAGTTCGGGTGCCGGAGGTGTTTAGCTACGTCATCGCGCGCTACCAGCTGTACAAGTCTTTGGACGGTTTTGACCTTCTGGTGAGAAAAACGAGTGATTCCTCTGTTCCTCTGGTTGTTCAAAACAGTGAGTATTGGAGAGCCACTCTCGGCCAGGAGCTCGCGCTTGGAGCTCTTCCAGCTCTCTCGTCTATTCGGGACAACGCACTCTGTGAGCCGGGCTCCGTAGCCTTCTGCGAACCGGTTATCCGGATCCGTCTCAAGAGACCACCACAGCAAAGCACCGCCACGTCCATCGATATGGAGCTCGGCGGCAGACAGTATCGGGTCAGCTTCTCGACGCTACCAAACCAACGGAACTACTTCATTAAGTGGTCAAGTCTCTGGTTTGTAACGAACACACCGATTAGCAGCTGGAAGGCGACCTGCTCTGCCGGAGGAAGTGCGTGCGAGAATGTAGCCATCGAATATCGCCGCTTCCTCACGCCTCATCTGTATTAAGCCAGCCAAGGCCCTCGGGCGCGGCGAAACTACCTCGCATTTTCAGGTAGTTAGCCCTTCGCCGGGCTTGATTAAATGCACGCTGTATGGTACCGGTGCAAGGTCTGATGGGAGATGTCGCATGCGGTTAGTGCATGGCGACAAACCTTATCCACATTTCAGGGGAAGAACGTATGAGCATGAGCAACATCCTACGCAAGCCATCAGCCCTCATCACCCGAGAATTACTATTGGTGAATTCCAACCTGAGCCGCCTTTTGTATGACTTTGTCGTCCTGAGCTGTTCAGCACTTCTCACAAACGTGTTTTCCTACCTGTATGCTGGGCAGATGTACGCGAGCTTCCTCGCTGTGCCGCTACTTGGAATAGTAGCAAACTATCTTGTTGGTGTTTACGGGCGATTTCGAATCGGAGGGGGCGCCATCAAAGCCCTCGTCCTCACCGCATCTTCCACCCTCGTATTCTCCTTCCTCGCCTACACAACACAAGATATTCCAACATCGATGCTGTGGGTTGCGCTCTCTTTGCCACCCCTCTTTTTGCCTCGAATGTTTCTCAACCTGAACCGCAAAACGAAACTGAGCCCTCTCTCTCGAACACTCACGAGCGCCATCAAGGGCGGCGGCCCTGTGCTTGTGGTAGGCGGCGGCGGATACATCGGCAGCCACGTGGTTCATCAACTCCTTCAAGACGGCTTCTCGGTTCGCGTACTCGATAGCCTCTTCTATGGAAAAACGTCCCTGAAGGAGTTTCAAGCAAACCAGAATTTTGAGTTGATCGAGGGAGATGTAACAGACATTCGGCAACTCGTTCGTGCTACAGACGGAGCATCGGCAGTGATCCACCTTGCTGGTCTCGTCGGAGATCCAGCATGCGCACTGGATGAGAACTACACACTTCACTCGAACGTTATCGTTACCAAGATGCTCAAAGAGGTCGCCCTCTCAGCAGGAGTTCAACGGTTCATTTTCGCATCGAGCTGCTCTGTCTATGGAGCAAACGATGAAGTAGTTGACGAAACGAGCGACCTTAATCCAGTTTCTTTGTACGCAAGAACCAAGATCGCGAGCGAGAAGGAGTTGCTTGCCTCTGTGAGTGATGAATTCTTTGTCACCATCCTCCGATTTGCGACCGTTTTTGGACACTCTCGGCGTCCGCGATTTGATCTCGTCGGAAACCTCTTCACCGCGCAAGCGTATGTGGATGGCAAGATAAACGTGCTCGGCGGCGATCAGTGGAGGCCATTCATCCATGTGGCTGACATCGCTCGAGCGATCGTCATGACACTCAAAGCGAATCCATTCCGAGTACAGGGACAGGTTCTCAACGTCGGCGATGCCCGTCTCAACATGACTATCCAGGACCTCGCATCGAAGGTGGAGTCGGTAGTAGGAGCAGAGCGGAAGGTTGAAATAATTTCCGGCACCACCGGCACAGACAGACGCAATTACAACGTCTCGTTCGACAAAATTAAGCGCATTCTGGGATTTCAAGCCAAACACCTCATTGAGGATGGAGTCAAAGAGATGGTGGCGGAGTTTAAGAAGGGAACGTACGCCGATTACAAATCTAAAGAGTTCAGTAACCTTGAAGTTACGAAGCGAGTGGTTCTCGATTTCCAAAATCCTCGCAACACAGAAAACCTCTATAGGCCTTACAACCTCGCCGATGTTGTGGGTGGCTAATAGTGTCAGTACCAGACATGGAGAATACGAGTATGAGCGAACCACACGTTATTAAAGGGGGCCTCGGTATTGATGACAGAGGCGAGGTTGGATTTGTCAACGACTTCAGCTTTGATGGAGTCAAACGCTTCTATACCCTTCGAAACCATCGCGCGGGCTTTGTCCGTGCTTGGCACGGGCACAAGAAAGAGAGCAAATACCTCTACGTGAGCAAGGGAACCGCTATCATCGCGGCTGTGAAGATCGACAACTGGGAGAACCCTAGTAAAGATCTCCCGATCGCTCGCTACGTGCTCAGCGACAAGCAACCATCCGTGCTGTTCATACCTGCCGGATACGCAAACGGCACTATGTCCCTCGAGGAAGATACCCGGATCATTGTTTTCTCAAATTCGACCCTTGAGGAGAGCAAAGGAGACGACTATCGGTTCCATGGGCGGCTCTGGAATCCTTGGGAAGTAGAAGAGCGCTAGGCCGATTCGAGGTGGCTCGCTGAGCATTCACATCGCTCGGCGCCACCACACAATCGCTCAACCCAACGTTAGCAATATCGGACGGTACAGACTGTAAGATGGGAACCAAGCACTCTCGGACTGTTACATCCCGAATCGGGCGGCTCATCAAGCTCCTTCGGTACTATCCCATCGTCGCACGTTCCGGACTTTTCGATGCCAAGTACTACATTTCGCGCAATGAGGACGTTCGCCACAGCGGCGTAGATCCGCTACGCCACTACCTCATGCAGGGTGGTCTTGAGGGAAGGAGTCCCAGCGAGCTCTTCCTGTCGGACTTTTATCTATCCGAAAACAGAGATGTCGCTCGCAGTAAGGTTAATCCGCTGCTTCACTATATTCGTTGGGGAGATCGAGAGGGCAGACGCCCGAATCCGTTCTTTGATCCGAGCTGGTATCGGACTCACAATCATCCCCAGATACCAGAAGGCTCGACCACTCTTGCGCACTACGTGGCCAAAGGGCGCGCGAAAAACCTACCAACCTGCGCCCCTTGCGAGCTACGTGAGGTTCTCGATACAGAAAACACCGCAACTCCGACGTCAGACATCCTTCCATCAGCCCTCGCGGCGTGGACAGCGGGGCGTCGCTATGCGGACTGGGCCGATCGGTTTGACACCCTGTCCCCGCAAAAAGCCGCTATACTCAATCATCGATACCCATCGTGGCGACTCTCCACTAGGTTCACTGTTTTCTTGTGCGCTCGCCCGCAGGAGCTTGACGCCCTACTCACCTCAATACGCGCGTTACAAGCTCAGATCTACGGAGAGTGGCGCGCGTTTGTAATTCCACTCGAGCCATTCGAGAATACAACCCTCCATGAGGAGCTTGCCGACACTCGATGTCAGATAACCACCTGGGCGGAAGCGTGCACGCACCTTCGCACATGTACCAGCGAAACACAGGGGCGTGTGTTCTGTGGACTGCTCCAGCCGGGAGAACACCTCCGAGAACACGCATTTCTCGTGGCGGCGCATACGATCGAGACGCATCACGATGTAGACATGATCTACTCGGACGAAGATATCTTACTTGGCAGTGGCGCACGAAGGTGCCCAGCGTTCAAGCCGGATTGGGATCCCCTTCTTTTCTCTCACGTGAATTACCTCGGGTCATCCACGCTTATCGACGCCAAGCACTGCTTCAAAACATCGACTCCATCGTTCGTTGATGCTCACTCCGTGATAGATCTGTTTGGTATCAATCCGACAACACTACGTCGTGAGGCGGTGGTGCATATTCCCGAGATCCTGCTGCACACGACTCGTGCGAGCTCATTTTCCTCCAGGGCGATCAACTCATCTGCAACGGATCTCCCCTCAATGCGCACCCTCGCTACAGCGCTCTACAACAAAAATGGCTCTACGTGCTCTGTAGAGTATCCGCTTGTATCAATCGTCATTCCAACCAAGAAAAACCGAGCACTTCTTGAGGAGTGTCTCGCCTCGATTCTTAGCAAAACAAGATATCCGAACTATGAAATCATCATCGTTGATAACGATGCGGATCAGGAGACAAAAAGCTTTTTAGCAACCATAGCGGAGGACCAACGATGCAGGGTGCTGCTGCAGCCGGGTCCATTTAACTACTCAGCCCTGAACAACGCCGCTATCGAATCCTGCGCGGGAGATATGGTTTGCCTACTGAATGACGACGTTGTGGTAGGCTCGGATGATTGGCTCGAAACGCTTGTCACATTTGGCAAGCAACCGGGAGTAGGAGCAGTCGGCTCCTGTCTGCTCTACCCTGACGGCTCTATTCAGCACGGGGGAGTCGTGGTTGGAGCACACGGACTAGCGGCACACGCGTTCGTGGGAAGCTCTCCCCAACAGAGCTACATGAGGTTAGCCATGTATCCGCGAGAGGTTTCAGCCGTTACCGCGGCATGCCTTCTGGTCGAGAAGAAAAAGTACCTATCAGTGGGAGGTCTAGATGCCGAGTTCCTTAAGGTGAACTTCAATGACATCGATCTCTGTTTGAAACTGAGTGCAGCCGGTCTGAAGAACGTCGTGCTTCCATTACCGAGCATGATTCACAAAGAATCCAAGAGTCGTGGGCTCTCGACCGCAACGGTTGAGTCGGTGCAACAGGTCGCCGAGGAAGCGGAGTGTATGCGATCGCGATGGGGACAGCGAGTACAACGGGATCCCTACTATAATCCCAACTTATCGCTAACCTCAGCCCTCTACGAGCTATCTTCTAACATCGAATCGTCGTTGCATACCGAAGACGGTACATACGGCCTGGGAGACGAATACTCCTCGCTAGGACGCGACAACCGCCTCGACATCTATCGCGATGATTCCAACCAATACCGTGCCATCGAGGGCTCTGTCACTGCAAGCCGCCTCGAGTCTACGTCCTCGCCCATCCGAGGGTTGTCGGTAATCATCCTGAACAAGAACGCGCCTGAATTACTAGTGCCCCTTGTGGCGCAGCTCACCCGGCAACAGAGCGCTTTTGCCGATACTGGAATGGGATTTGAGGTCATAATCGGCGACACAGGTTCAACCAATCCAGAGACGCTCGCTCTGTATGACTCTCTCCCCTCATGTGCAAAAGTCATACGGGGAATGAAGTATAACTTCTCTCGATGCAATAACGCGCTTGAGAAAATTGCAACCTACGACACGCTCCTCTTCCTCAATAACGACATAATCTTTCCCGAGGATTCCTCGGTCTTGCTCTCCGGCTTCAAACGCCTCAGCGAGACTCCGAAGACCGGAATCCTAGGTGGAGTGCTCCTGTACCCCAATGGAACGATTCAACACATGGGCTGCGAATTTCTCACACGGGACGATCTCTGGGGACTTCCCTACCACATACACGCTGGCAAGCTCCCCTCAACCGTCACGATACCTGATGAGGCCATCTATCCGAGTGTCACGGGAGCCTTCTTCATGATTCCTCGCTCCCTGTTCAACCTGTGCGGAGGCTTCGACGCCATGTATGCGGCAGAGTGCCAAGATATTGCACTATGCCTAGAGGCGCACCGCCTCGGCTTCACGTCGACATGTGTGAATTTGGGTCCAGTCATTCACATAGAGAACGCAACCCGTCCTAAGGGAGAGGAGAGCTTTACAGATCGACGCCGATTCCTCAGAAAGTACGGTGCCTACATTCAAGGAGCGTTCCAATGAAAAGCATCTTGTTTTTATCGGTAATCATGGAACAGGGCTGGGGAGTCAGCCTCGAGATCGGAGAAATCTGCCGCCGCCTCCGCCGGGATGGGGTGCGCGCATTCGTCGGTGCTCAGAACGTGGACTCATCATTCGACTGGCTCGACGTGACCAAAGTTGCGCCAAACGAGGATGAGATTCGAGCGCTCGCCCGCAAACTTGGCGTATCGGTGATTGCAGCTCAGACATCCCCGTACTTTGAGATACTCCCGAAGCTATCGAATGAGTTCGAGACCTGGGCCTGGGAGAATGGAGATCCGACCCCTGCATTCTTTTCCGACTCCGCGGAACAACGGAGACGAGCCGCCCGGCACAAGCAAGCACATGTCTATCCCCGGGTCGATCGAGTAATCGCGATCTCTGATTTCATTAAACATGATGTGCGATGGCCCAAGGCTGAGGTGATTCTCCTGGGCGGAGATCACATGCCAACGCCGCCTCTCAAAACCTCATCGGACTTCGCCCACGTTAAGGCTGGAAAGGTTCGAGTTGGAACACTGATGCGCCTTGGAGCTGGAGAATCGCACTATAAAGGCAACCATCTCTTTCTAAAGCTCATCGAGGAGGCCACAAGCTTGGGATTAGCGATCGAGGCTCACGTGGCCGGCCGAGGCACCGAGGAGGATGCAGCCTCCTTTATTGCTAAGGGTATCGTCCCTCACCTCAATCTTACTGAGCAGGAGAAAGCAGAGTATCTTCGTTCACTCGATATCTTTGTATCCATGAGCCTATGGGAAGGCTTCAATCTTCCCGTGGTTGAGGCGCAGACCCTGGGCACACTAAGCCTTGCACTCGACGTCGGTGCCCATCCGGAGGTCTGCCCTTTTCTTCTAAAGAACCCTCTTGAGGCTTTGTCATACCTGAAGCGAGCAACCGAGGATACCGAGTGGCTTCAAGCCGCATCATCAATCGCGGCACGCTTCGCTCGTACCAGACTGTCGTGGGAGCATACGAGCGCCAAGGTAAAAGAACTCTTAAAACTTCCACCTCAATCGTTATTGAAACCAGAGAGGCAGGTCGTGTCCGGGAGCAACTCTTCGCAGGCTACCTTCTTGGCCCGTAGCAAAGAGCACCGAGCCCCACAAAGTAACGAGTTGAGTTGATAACTTTCTCGTGCATCCGAAAATGATCAACTCTCCCAAAGTGAGGAGCTAACGCCGCATCGAGGCTTCTTTGGGTGAAGAAGTTAACGTGATCACGCTCAAGCATGTGCCACGGAACCGCATACTCATGAAAGAGAACCGGAATAGCCGCACTATTCGGCACGGTCACGAGCACACAATCCTTCGCCACTCGCGCCAGCTCCGGTACGATTTTTTGGTAGTGAGGGATATGCTCAAGGACCTCACTGCAAACTACCGAGGCAAAATGCCCATCTGCAAAAGGCAACCGATCGGATCCATCGTAAAAGGAGACGTATGGCTTTGCCTCCTCAAGCGTGTGCTCTCGAATCCAGGGAATATCCAGATCAACACCGAAAATCTCCTTTCCCTCTCTGCGCAGCGCTCTTACGAGCACACCAGAGCCACAGCCAAAATCAAGAATAGGAGCTGGTAGGCTCCGCACCACGCTGAGAATCTCCTCGGAGACTTGAAGTGGTGGATGCTCCGCGCTCCGATAGATCGAATCACGAGAAGCGACGGAATCAGTGGTTAACAACTCGAAAAAATCAGGCCTCTGAAAGCTGAGATGCTCCAGGCTAAGCAACCTGCGATTAGCCATCGAAACTTCAACGCTCTTCACATCAAACGGGGTCGCGATCTGGGGTCGGACAATCAAAAACTCAAACACGAAGCCAGATAGCTGTGGCAAACCAGTCGCCGCTGCAACATCCGGCCTCGCCGTAATGAATCGGGTCGATGGTTCCATGACCGTGCCATCGACCTTCAGCATGGGGTTCGGAAGCTGCCCGACAGGAACGCGACTCCATCCAGTTACTTTCAGTAGCCCGTTGTAAAACACCTGCACTTCATCAACGAAGTAGTGCTCAAAATTGACACCGCACGTTATGGATTTGAAGTATTGCCCGGGAGCAAAAAATCTACTCATTGCGTCGACCCCTTGTCATTACAGATTGTTTGCACGCTATCAACACTGAGCTCATCACCCGACGTAATTCGGCGGTGCTGTCGTTGAGAACACGTGTTTTTGTATGTGGCATTCGCGGGACTTCCGAAACCGCAGAAGATCCTCCACCGGCTTACGTGACAAGAATAGCCACGCGATCTGGGTGGAGGCAACCCCCAGAGGGATACCTCACATGCGCCGGGAATCGTAACTATCTCGTCCCAGATCCGTCTTTTCCTGCTCTCGAGAGGCTTCCAACAACTCCCGACAATCCTCAGTCTCTACCTGCGAAAACTCATCGTACCACTCCCCCACGCTACCGAATGAGCCAGCCTCGATCGTTTTGAGGCACTCCACAACGCACCCTGGGTGGGCCGCCAGCTCTTCACACGTATCGGCGGGACCAACTGGAAGCGCTATGACTAGTTCGCGCGGGCCGATGTGTTGTATGGCTTGTATCGCGGCGCGCATCGTTGCACCCGTTGCAACTCCATCATCAACCAACACAACCGATGCATCGCGCAAGGAAAGAGGTGGAGTCCGCGGCGTTCGAATAGCCGCTTCACGACGAGCCACCTCCGTCTGCTCGCGCTCAACCGTTCGCGCGAGATCCTGATGCGAGAGGCCAAGCGCACGGAGCACGTTCTCGTTCCACACCAGGACCCCTCCAGCGGCCACGGCGCCACACGCAAGCTCCTCGTGCGCCGGGGCGCCGATCTTTCGGACGACAAGAATATCGAGCGGCGCGTGAAGCGCCGTTGCGACCTCTGCCGCTACCGGAACCCCGCCCCTCGGAAGAGCAACCACCACCACTGGGCCAGCCCATCTCCGGTGTTGGAGCCGCGCCGCTAACTGCTCACCCGCTTGAAGTCTATTTGAGAATCGCCCCCACGCCATGCCGATATAGTAGCGCTCCTGGACATGGCGACCATGACGGGGCCAGGAGCGCACTCCCGCCTGCCTTAACCACTCGCACCAGTAGCCGCGCACTTGCTGTCGAGATCGGCCCCAAATAAAATATTGTTTACTATCAACTTGTTAGCCGTCGGGCTTGCAAGTGCGGTCGTCTATACCGGCATACCCTCGCGAACTCACTGACAAAACCACTAACTTCCTCTTGCTTCTAAAACGATATTTTCATACACCGGGGGGATGGCAATGGAACCCGGACACGAAGGCGATAGCCGACGACGCGACCCCTCATCCCAATCCTCCTCCGACCCGCTGAAGGGTGAGCTTCCGCCCATACCCAAAAACGTACTCGATATCCGCCACACCGAGGTTCTCAAAAAGCGCGCGGAGACATTCCTTCTCGAAGTGCTCCCAACTCGTGAAGAGCGGGGCCCCGATGGAAGCGCGGGAACCTTGCTTTCACCGCGGGGCTTGGAGCGACTCAGCGACATTGTTCGAGATGAAATTCTCCCCGAGCTGTTCTGGGACAACGACTCTTTTGGGCCCGAGCCTGTCTCCGAAGGGAGCGAGTATCGAGACTCGTATCAAGACGGACCCAACGATTCCGATCCGGAAGAAGCATGGAAGAAGGCAGACGCCTCTGAGGACCGAGATGTCGGCGCAGTCTGGCACCAGGACAAACGCTTTCTTCACCTAGAGCCGAAACTACTCGCAGGCGCCGCACTGGCTGATGGCGGCTACTTACTCTTTCTTGCGATGTACGACACGAAAACCAAACACTACATCGCGCCTTCGTTCGGGGAAGTGGGGCTGGATTTTCTGAAGCCCTGCGCAGTGTCAGCGAACGATTTGATTGGTCTGGTCGTCGGCATCTCGTATGAGTCAGGGATCTATGACATTGAGAGCACAGAGGTGTATCTCGCCCCGCCGATCCTGGAGCTCGACCTTGCGACGATCGCATACGGAGACTCAACACCATGGATGGAGCAGTGTATCAAGCAGATTCCCATGTGGGAGGAGACGCCTCCCTCCGACTTTGAGATCATCCGATCCACTATCATCAAAGACGGTAAAGAGAAGGGCAACGTAACCGCTTTCATTCTCTGCTCTGGTCATATCCGAACTCCTGTAGATGAGGAGGAGGCACACGATGCCAGCGTTCCAGAGCAGGTTGATATGGGGGCATTCTGGTGCAAATTCGGCATCGGCCCCGAAGGGATGCCGGAGATGTATCACTACGTCTACTTCCCCCCAACGCTCGAAGAGCTTGAGGAATCGATGGCGAATTTGCTTGAACTTGAGCGTGTTGAAGACTCCGAAAAAACGGAAGACTCGGAGGATGCACCAGCGGATCTCGCCAAAGCTCCGGCGAGTGAGCTACAACACGACGAGGCTCTTGAGGGAGGATTCGACATTGAAGAGGTCGAGTTCTCTCCAAGCTCACAGATCGAGCTCTTCTTTGAGAATCGGGGCTTCCTGCGCGCCTCGATCCCCGACAGAAGCGTCGATCCACTCCCCGATGTCGTTGTTCGTCTTGCGCTCGACCGACTCGATCAGATCTTTCCACTAAACTTCGCCGAATCGGCCCCGATCTCGGTATGTCTCTTTCACAATCCAACCCGTGGCGAATACATCGTGGGTATTCCCCCGAAATATCTGAAGAACCAATTTAAGACACAGTGCGACCTATTCTTTATGAAGTGCAAACTGGAGCCATCCGAACCAGGCTCCCACGAGATTACCACATCCTTCTTTGGAATGGCGATTCAGCCCGAGCCATTCATTAACGCCACTCTTGAATTGACCAGCGAGGATCCACGGGGATCGGTCTTATTACCGCTCATCCTCGGTGCTATCGACGACGACATCCCAGTAGATGAGAATGGGCTCATCGACGATGACACATTCCACGAGCTGGTAGTCAGTGTGGGGTTACCTGATACTCGAGACCAACAAGAGGATCGCTACCAGCAGATGTTCTGCCTCGCCGCCTTCGAGCGCAGTAAGGTCGAACACCTCGTATCCGTAAAGAGATTTGAGGATGGTGGAATCGTAGTTCTTGAGGAGAGTGACTCCGACGCTGGCGTAAAGCACGCCGATTGCTTCCTCAAGGAATCCGCGACGGTGTGGCTTGAGGCGTAGTCTTGCGTAAGGCACTCCGCAGCGGTTTTCCCACATAGAAATCCCTGAAGCGCTATAATCAATCTCCACCGCATAGAGCATCGTCGGATGCGCGTGCTCATAGCCATTACAGAGAACCGATTCGGCGACCCTCTCTAGCTATCCAGCCAACTCAGGTGTACAAAAGAGGGGCTTTCGCCATGATTATTCTACTCTGCTCTTTACTGCTTAGCTCCGTACTTGCTCGACGCCTAAGTATGTCGATGACGAACTGCCTTCCACTCGGCTTTTGTCTGCTCACGGCCCTTGCCTCGGCCAGCGTCACCGCGCTTAGCATTTTTAGTCAGGTAACACAGATCGCCGTCTATATATGGCTGGCTCTCGTCATCGGCGCCTCCTGCGGCATGCTGCGGTGGATGTCGCACTCAAGAGCTGAACGCTCGACGCTCCCGGATTGGACCGTGGCTGAACGGCTGCTGGCCTGTGCGATCGCCGTACCAGCACTCATCGCCGCCCTCAACGGAGCGCTCTTCTCTCCCATCAACTGGGACAGCATGACCTACCATCTGTCGCGTGTGGCGTTCTGGATCCAGCATCAATCAGTCTTTCCATACCCCTCCAACAATTTTCGCCAGGTCCAACATACTCCCGGAGCTGAATACCTCCTTCTAATCGAACAACTAGTCTGGTTCTCAGATACATTCGCTAACTACATTCAGCTCACAGCATTCATCTGCATCCTCGGCGGCGCCTATGGATGGCTTATGCAGTGGGGACTTCCGCGCTTTGTAACTCTGTGCTCACTTGCGACGTTTGGGCTGGCACCGATGGCACTCCTACAAGCTCAGACGACACAAAACGACCTCGCAGCAAGCGTGCCTGCACTGTGCCTCGTGGCGATGCTAGTCGATCGAGTGATTCGATTTCGCGCCAAGTTCCTCACAGCCCCACTATCTCTGTATGAGGCGATCGCTCTGCCCATAGCCACGGCGACGAGTCACCTTATTAAGCCCACAGGGTCAATAGTAGCCGTGCCATACATCGCACTGCTGGCGATCCCCGCACTACGCTCACTGACGGTTCAGCCCTCCTACGTCCGCCAAAGTTTCGCTGCGGTCGTACTCGGTCTGTTCGCCGCCTTGCCGGAATTGATCGTCCGATTTGTGAACTTTGGAACATTAACGAACCACACCGTGGCCGTGGGTGTTCGGAACCCCGGAGAGCAATTGTTCAATGGGGTGCGGCACATCGTCGATCATCTACCATCGTCACTCACAATACCGATCGTCGAGGGATTAGCACCTTGGTTCGGCACCAGTGCGACCATCGTCACCCGCACTCGAGATATCTGGATTGCGAATGAAGATCTTGCTGGCAATCCCCTCCAAGGCTTCATCGCACTCATCCTAATCACCTTGCTCGTAAGCACGGGCAAAAAGCTACCAACGCTTTGCGCGGGACTTCTTGTAGGCTCGTGGTTTCTTTTCCATGCAATCGTCGTGAATCAGCCCTGGTCGAGCCGTCTTCAAACTCCCTGGTTCATCTCTCTCCTGTGCGCGTCAGCAGTGTTGTATCAGTGGCGGCCGCAGGCTACCCGAGTGGTGCTCACCCTGAGCGCACTTGGAAGCCTCTTCTACGCGGCTCTGACATCGTACTCCATCACCCATCAATTACTGGCGTATAACGAGTGGAGCATTCCAACTTCTCGCAAGGACCGGTATCACGGCTACTTCCTGCGACGACCGTCCGCCGAGATTCGATACTCCCACGTCAAAGAAGCGGTAGGTCGGTGTCCGACTATCGGGTACGTCAGCAGAGAGGATAGTTACGATTATCCATTCGCCTGGGCTGCCGTACGAAACCAGCGCACCTTCGTCCATCTCACTTCACAGGATACGCTTCCGCCACACTGTATCCTGCAGCCGCGGTGAGAGTTGTCCGCACTGGCGCCAGAGCCCCCTGTAATCCGCCCGCACCCCCGTTACTTGTAAAGCACACCCGTAGCTCCGCGAGCCCACGAAGCGTGCTCGGGCAGGAACAGAACCGGAGGTAGCCAACAAGCTGTCTCATCCCGAAGCCCCAGTTGAGCCCCCACCCGTCTTGTGGTCTTATACCCCCATGCGCCGCACCCCCGCCGGTCCAGACTCTCAGACCCCGTCAGACGAGGAACTCGTCTCGGCGACGCTGCGTGGTGACCGACAGGCCTACAGAACACTCGTAGAGCGCTATCAAGCTCGTATTTTTTCTATGGCCTATGACGTCGTCCGGAACAAGGAGGACGCCGAGGACGTTACCCAAGAGAGCTTTGTTAAGGCATTCTTATCACTAGATAAATTCAAAGGTCAGTCGTCATTTTACACGTGGCTCTACCGCATCGCCTTCAACATGGCCGTAGACGTTCGTCGGAAAACGAGCCGTAGAGGGGGCAACCACCTTGAATATAAGGAAACTTTGAGCGTCTCTCCTTCAGGTAGGCCCGATGGCACTGGAGAGAGCGAGCAGGTCTCAACGCTCCAGAGTATTGAAGGACCGCATGAGGCGCTCGTTCGAAAGCAGGCAGCACGCAAGATCCACGAGGTACTTGCAAAGCTCTCAGAAGAACATCGCGCGGTCATCACACTTCGGGAAATCGACGGATTGAACTACGACGAGATATCGGAAGCTCTCGGGATACCGAAAGGCACCGTAATGAGTCGTTTGTTCTACGCACGTAAAGCACTGCAGAAGGCACTCGGGGAGTTCGCTCCCGAGTCCGTATCGCAGAGTGCAGACGGAGATAGCCATGACGATTCGGATTCGCAGCAATCCGACAAAGAGCAGAAAGAACGATTGAAACGGAATATGGGATGAGACCATGAGCACGGATACCGACGGCGACCTCACCGATAAACAGCAGCTCCTCCTCTCTCGATATTTTGACGGCGAGTGCGGCTTCATCTCTCGCATCGCAGCCAAACGCCTCATCGCCTCCAATCGCTCCGCGCTTCTATTCTTAAACTCCCTCCAACGAAACGGCGAAACGCTACGGAGCCACGTTGACGACGCCAGACCTGAGCCAGTGGACCTGTGGAGCCGGATCGACGCCCGAATCGAACAGGAACAGCGCGCATCCTTCTACCTCGGCGAGCGCCGCGTGCAGACGACGCAGACCCCGCTTTTCGGAAATGCGCAGCCCTCTCACCTCGTATTCGGCGGGCTTTCGGGCGCAGCGCTCGCAGCGGCGGCGCTTTTCATGGTCTATCAGCCTGCATCCCTTCCAAACTTTTCATCCCCACAGACCGTGGCGTTAAATGCGCCGCAGGCCTTTCAGCCAGTAGCGCTTGGAAACAGTGGTCGCCCTCTACGCCCAACTGCGCTGGCCCCAAGTGGCACTCGAGGCATGGAAGTGGATTGGATGCGATCGAACGGCTCCCTGTCATTGATTCCTGATCCAAACGGCTCTTCCACTATCATCTGGGTGCGGCGCAAGTCTCTGCGCACACTCGATGCAACGAATAGCTCTCGACTGCAACCAACTCCGCTCGGCCGAGTGGAGCCAACGGCTACCTTCGCCGCACAGCAAGAGTGGCTTGACGGATCGACGACAACAGGGTCCAAATAGTTGTTATGGTAAGACCCGCTGCTCAACTTCTTGTACGATTAACGCTCACCGTATGCGCTCTGCATGGCGCGATTCAATCTGCGCAGGCGGATCACAATCCCCACGAACCTACGACCGTCACCATCTCAGTGCGAACGATCGAGGCATCCGAGCCAACAAAAGAAGCGCACGACACCGATCACGCTCCGGCGCTCACACTTGCTGATGGCCTGACTGATATTCAGGAACGATTGGTTAATCTCCCCTTCTCTAATTTTCAGCTCCTCTCCTCAAAGAAAGAAACGATCACTATCAAGAAGAAAAACTCCATGCAGCTCCCGAACGGACAAACCCTCTGGTTTCGACCGATGTATTTGGAGCACAAAAAAGTCGGTCTGTGGCTGAGCTGGAAAGAGCGTGATGGCTCCGAGATCTTAAACACGCGCGTTCATTTCGACTCTAACGACGCAGTAGTTACCGGCACCGATTGCGCCTCAGATAAGGGGTTAATCCTCGCAATTAAAGCGGTGCCTGTCGAAATCCAACAATAGGTACATCTCGTAGGCAAAAACGACCGGTTTCTTGGCTCCCGCTGTCGAACTTTTGACTGAGCCCCCTTGATAGTGCAGCTTCAGCCCTGTCCTTTCAGGGAATTACAAAAACTTCTCAAGTTTTTGACCAATTCATCCGACCCCCTTTGTTGGAACGGTTCGTGCTGCCCTACAACTAACATTTCCACATGGAGCCCACTCATGAAGAAGCTATCGACACCTCCCGCTGAGCAATCGAAGCAGCCTAGCCCAAACCTGCTTGATAGCACGAACCCGGAGCTGACTGAGGAAGAGATGGCCTTTGAGATGGTAGAGCTCACCTGTGATGAGCTCGACTCGCTCTCCCGCGCATTCACTATGATCAGCGAACTGTGCGCTGAGCTTAGTCAGGAGGTTGAGCAAGAGATCGCTGAGGATCTTGAGAACCTGAAGATTCATTAGCACCTAAGTGAAAATGGGGCGATTCCAACGCGCCCAGCATGTTGCATTGCGCTACGGGCCAACCTTCAAATTCTCACACGAAGGAGCGATATCGCAGGCCCGCCTTAGCATCGATTTTCCCTCCCCAGCAGACCAGATGTTGCCAAACATCTGTTAATACGAGAGCTTTAAAGGATGAAATTGAGCAATAAAGAATCCACGATTCTCGCCGCGGTTGAGCTGCGT